>NZ_JBFXHE010000214.1:0-7505 GCF_050177295.1 Desulfobacter sp. | reverse complement strand
ACGCAACGGTGATCAAGGGAAAAGACGACGACGGGGCCAAGTTCAAGGACTATTTTGACTGGGAGGAACCAGCATTTAAAGCGCCTTCCCACCGGATACTTTCCATGCTCAGGGGAGCAACTGAAAAAATTCTTCGTGTCCATGTATTGCCCGATGAAAAAAAGGCTTTGAATATCATCCATGGGATTTACCCGGGCAAAAGAAAGGTCTGTCCACAAAGCCGGGTCCAGATCCTTGCAGCCGCCGAAGACGCATACAAACGGCTGCTCTCCAAATCCATTGAAAATGAGGCGTTGCGCATTCTCAAACAAAAGGCCGATGAAAAGGCAGTCGCTGTTTTCTCGGACAATTTACGTCAGGTGCTACTTTCCCCGCCCCTTGGCAGCAGGCCCGTACTGGCGCTTGATCCAGGGTTCCGCACCGGGTGTAAGATCGCCTGCCTGGACGCCACGGGAAAGCTGGTTCACCATGATGTAATCCACCCCCACACGCCAAACGGGAAACTAGCTGCCGCACAGCTCATTCCCAAACTTGTCTTCCAATACGAAATCCGGGCCATAGCCGTGGGAAACGGCACCGCAGGCCGGGAAACGGAAAGCTTCATCAGGGAATTGAAACTGCCCCAGGATGTGGATGTGATCATGGTGGATGAAAGCGGGGCGTCCATTTATTCAGCCTCGGAAACAGCCAGGGAAGAATTCCCGGATCACGACATTACGGTCAGGGGGGCTGTTTCAATCGGCAGACGGCTCATGGATCCCCTGGCAGAGCTTGTCAAGGTGGAACCCAAATCCATCGGGGTGGGGCAGTACCAGCACGATGTGGATCAGAATATGCTCCAGACCGCCCTGGACGATGTGGTGGTGTCATGTGTCAACCAGGTGGGCGTGGAGGCCAACACCGCATCAAAACAGCTGTTATCCCGGGTATCCGGCCTGAACGCCGGCATCGCCGCGAACATGGTCAAATACCGGGATGAAAACGGTGCCTTTGGGTCCAGAACTGATTTCCTCAAGGTGCCCCGTCTGGGCAAAAAAGCATTTGAACAGGCCGCAGGATTTTTAAGAATCCAAAACGGGAAAAATCCTCTGGACCGCAGCGGCATCCATCCCGAGTCCTATCCCGTGGTCAAACAGATGGCCAAAGACCTGGGCTGCCGTGTGGAAGAGATGATGGCGGAAAAAAGCCCGGTGCAAAGCATGGACCTTACACCCTATGTGACGGCGGCCACAGGGCTTCCCACTCTTAAAGACATCGTTGCCGAACTGGCAGTCCCGGGCCGGGATCCGAGACAGCCGTTCCAGGCATTCTCCTTTGACAAAGACATCCATGAGATGAAAGACCTTTTGCCGGACATGATTGTTCCGGGCATTGTGACCAATGTCACCGCATTTGGTGCTTTTGTGGATATCGGTGTTCACCAGGACGGACTTGTCCATATCAGCGAGCTGGCTGACCGGTTTATCAAAGATCCCAATGAAGTTGTCAAAGTCCGACAGCAGGTCAAGGTTCGTATTCTTGAGGTGGATATCCCCCGGAAAAGAATTTCTCTTTCCATGAAGAGGCAGCATATTTAGTGCCAGAACAGATAGTAAGGACACGGTATGACAACTTCAAAGAGCAATGATACGAAGCGTGAAAAGGAAAGCGTTGGCACCCCGGGCCCTGCAGATCAACTGGTGGCCCAAGGGCTCAAGTTTCATAAAAAAGGGGATTTTCCAAAAGCCGGGCGGTATTATAAGCAGGCCATTCAAATGGACCCTGGCAACGCGTCTGCCTATCATTTTCTTGGCATACTGGCCAATCAGGCAGACAAGCCCGAGCTTGCCGTTTCCTTGATTAAACAGGCCGTCTCCCTGTCCCCTGAACTGGCGCCAGCCCATTACAACCTGGGGGCGGCATTGGCCAAGCTGGGGCGTAAAGATGAAGCCATCACAAGTTATGAGCGCGCGTTATCCCTGATTCCGGATGATGTTCAGATTTCCTATAATCTGGGGCATCCTTATTTAGACCATCAGGAAAAGATCCCGTCCCCCAAAAAGGATGAAAAGCAGCCCCCTGGACGCCCCGGGGAAGGGCATCCGCCCAACGACCAGATCCAGGGATTGATCAGGCTGTATCAGGCCGGAAATATGGCCCAGGTAGAACAAAACTGCAAAGAGATGCTTAAAAAATTTCCGGATTCTTTTATTCTGTTTAATCTGTTAGGTGCTGCGGTCCAGGCCCTGGGACGGGTTGAAGAGGCGATTACGGCTTTTGACCGGATGCTTGGGTTAAATCCCAACTTCGCCGAAGGCTTCTATAACCGCGGGGTCGCCTACTCGGAAATGGGACGAATTAAAGAGGCGGTGCAGGATTACACCATGGCCGTTGAGATTGACCCGGATTTTTATAACGCCCATCTCAATCTCGGGCTCGCATTAGATACACTTGGGCATCCTGATCAGGCCGTTAAAAGTTTTGACCGGGCCATTGCCCTGGAGCCTGACAATGCCCATGGATACAACAACAGGGCTTTTTCCCAGATGAATGCCGGAAATATGGATGCCGCTTTAAAGGACTGTGAAAAGGCCATTGCTATTAATCCCAAACTTCCGGAAATTTATAATATCCGCGGGCTGGTATTTGATAAGCTTGGAAAGGCTCAAAAGGCCGCGGACAGCTTTAAGCAGGCCCTTCAACTGAGACCCGGATCTGTTCAATTTCAGGTTAACCTTGCCAACAATTTGAATACACTTAAAAAATATGACCAGGCTCTGGCGTATTGTGACCAGGCGATTAAATCCCATCCCAATTCCCCGGACGCCTATCATAACAGAGGCATGGCCCTGCACGGTCTGATGCGGTTTGAAGAGGCCATTAAAAATTTTGACCGGGCCATTGAACTTGCCCCGAAATTTTGCGAGGCGTTCTGCAACAGGGGGATTTGTTTCCATAGTCTGGGACTGATCGAAAAAGGATTTGCCGATTTCAACCAGGCGATTGGACTGGAGCCCGACAATGTCAGCGCCCTTTCCAACCGCGGACTGTCCCATCGTTTCTTCGGGCGGTTTGAAGAGGCTGAAAAGGATTTTGACCAGGCCCTTTCCATTGAACCTGATCATAGCTCAACTTTATTGAACAGGGCGTTTTTGTATCTTCTCACAGGTGATTTTGAAAAAGGGTGGGCTGAATATGAATGGCGGTGGAACAAGTCTTCCCGAAGAAAATTTTTGAATGGAAAGGTCTGGGATGGCGAACCCTTATCCGGTAAAACCATATTCATTTATGGAGAACAGGGGCTTGGCGATTTTATTCAATTTGTCAGATATCTGCCTCTGCTCCGGAACATGGGTGCACTAGTCATTTTGGAGAGCAAACCGGCATTGGCAAGGCTGATGGTAAATTTTGAAGGGTATGACCGCCTCCAGATCCAAATGGATGACAATGATCCCCCAGTCACAGACCGGTTTGACTATCATCTGCCGATCATGTCTCTTCCCAGGCTGTTTAAATCAACACTTGAAACGATTCCCTCAAAGGTGCCGTATCTGACTGCTGACAAAGAGTTAAGCAGGGTCTGGCAAGGCAGAATAAAAAAGGGAAAAGCATTGCGTGTCGGGGTGGCATGGGCGGGAAACCCTTCTCATAAGGGAGACAGGCGGCGGTCGGTCAGTTTAAGCCGGTTTTCATCTCTAAAAGAGATAAAAGGCGTTGATCTGTACAGCCTGCAAAAGGAAGCCCATGAATTATGGACAGATCAAGACCCAGACACCATCTTTATCCGGGATTTTGGAAAAGAGATTTCTGACTTTGCCGATACAGCTGCAATTATCAACAACCTGGATTTGATCATTTCAGTGGATACGGCGGTAGTTCATCTGGCGGGGGCCCTTGGAAAAGAAACCTGGGTGCTGCTGCCTTTTTCTCCGGACTGGCGATGGCTGACAAACAGAGACGATTCTCCCTGGTATCCGGGTATGAGATTATTCAGGCAGCCCTCTTCAGGGGATTGGGATTATGTGTTTAAGACCGTAACAGCGGCAGTGGAACAAAAAATTGCAGAAGATGTCATCGGCAAATAGCATCGGTTACAGATCCGTGCAATCCCAAACCAAAATTCATGCGCCCAGGTAGGCTTTTTTCACCTCCGGATCGTCAAGCAGCTTATCTGCCGGGCCTTCAAGCACAAGTTCGCCATGTTCAATCACATACCCTCTCTGGGCAAATTTAAGGGCAAGCCGGGCATTCTGCTCCACCAGCAGGATGGTGGTGCCGTATTTATTGATCTCTCTGAGGGCATCAAACATTTCAAGCATGAGCAAAGGGGCAAGCCCCATGGAGGGCTCATCCAGAATCATGAGTTTTCTGCCGCTCATATAGCCGCGGCCCACGGCCAGCATCTGCTGCTCCCCCCCGGACAGGGTGCCGGCAACCTGATTCTTTCGCTCTTCAAGGCGGGGGAAAAGATCAAACACCCACTTTTTATCCTTTTCAATCTGCCTGGTATCTTTTCTGGCAAAACAGGCCAGGGTCAGGTTTTCCGTTACCGTGAGGTTGCCGAAAATTCTCCGGCCTTCGGGGACATGGGAGATGCCAAGCCGGCTGACCACCTTGTCGGTGTTATAGGACAGCACATCTTGCCCCTCAAATTCAATCATGGATCCCGGCTCACTGGGCACCATCCGGGAGATGGCCCGAAGGGTGGTGCTTTTACCCGCACCATTGGCTCCGATAATGGTGACGATTTCACCGGCATCAATGCTGAAGGCAAGCCCGTGGAGGGCCTTGATATTGCCGTAGGAAACCTTAAGATTTTTAACGTTGAGCTGCATCAGGTCAAATCCTCCTTGCCCAGATAGGCTTCAATCACCTGGGGGTTGTTCTGGATCTCTTCGGGAGGTCCCTGGGCGATCACTTCGCCAAACACCAGGGTCTGGATATGCTGGCAAAGCTCCATCACAAATTTCATGCGGTGTTCAATCAGAAAAATAGCCACCCCGAAATCCCGGTGTACCTGTCTGATAATTTTGATCATCCGGATCAGTTCATCCGGGGTCATGCCTGCGGTGGGCTCATCCAGAAAAAGTACCTTGGGATTGGTGGCCATGGCCCGGGCCATTTCCACCCGGCGCTGGGCCCCGTAGGGAAGGCTTGTCACCAGCTGGTGGGCGTGCTGCTTGATATCAAAAAGTTCCAGAAGCCGGTAGGCGTTCTCTTGGGTTTGGGCTTCCTGTCTTTTGCATTTGCCGGTATTGAAGAATGCATCGAACAGGCCGTAGGTGAGCTGGGAATAGTGGGCCATTTTAATATGGTCCAGCACATTCATGTGCCGCCACAGCGCCAGGTTCTGGAAGGTTCTGCCAAGCCCCTTGGCCGCAATTTCATTGGTTTCCAGCCCCACAATACTTTCATTTTCAAGGGTAATACGGCCCTGGGTGGGGATATAGACTCCTGTGATCAGGTTAAAAACAGTTGTTTTCCCTGCACCGTTGGGGCCGATCAGCCCCACAATCTGGTTTGGCCCGACCGAAAGATTATAGTTGTGGACCGCCCGCAGCCCACCGAAATAGTGGGTCAGTTTATCTACATGAAGCAAAGGCGTCATGGTCGTCTCCTTATTTGTTTTTTCTGGCCCCAAGAAGTTTTCCGGCGTTGATCTCCCTGAAAGAGATTAAGCCGTAGGGCCTGAAGATCATGACACAGATCAGTATCAGGGGAATAATGATCCACTTGAACAGTTCCAGGGGACGCAGGGCTTCGCCTAGGATGTTGATGGAGACAGCGCCCACAATGGACCCCACAATGGAGTTAAGGCCCCCGAAATAGACCATGGCAAGAATTTCTGCCAGCCGGTTGATGCTGAACATGCCCGGGTTGATATAGGCCAGCACGTGGGCAAACAGCCCGCCGGCCACACCGGCCCAGAATGCGCCGAACATGAATGCGGTCATTTTGGTCTTCCGGGTTTTCACGGTCATGGATTCCGAAGCGGCCTCATCATCACGCACGGCATTAAGGGCCTTGCCCATGATGGAGGTGACAAAATTATGGATCACCCAGATGCACAGCATGGTCCAGATAAAGATCACATGGAGCGGGGCAAGATCAGGCTGCCCGCCCATGCCCCGGGCACCGCCGATGACATTGAGGTTTTCCACCGCACTTTTTACGATGAACATGAAGGCCAGGGAGATGATGGCCAGGTAATCCCCCCGGGTCCTGAATGAGGGGATTGCCACCAAAAGAGATGCAATGGCAGCGGCGATCCCGCCCATGACCAAAGCAAAGGGAAAAAGCCAGGGCCCCAGGGAAGGCGGCAGCACGGCAGCCCCGAAAATTTTGTCATTGGCAAACAGAAACAGGGTCATCGCGGAAGAGACATAGGCGCCCACAGCCATGAATCCCGGATGGGAACAGGAGAACTCACCCTGGTAGCCGTTGATCACGTTGATGCTGATGGTCAGGATAATGGATATCAGCGTCAGTTTCACCACAAGCACACGATAGTCGTTGATCCCGGCCCAAAGTGATAATATGCCGTAAAAACAGCATAAATGGATGAGCACGGAGAGCCATAACGGCAGCTTCTCCATGGCGCCTGCCAGCGGGTTGGTAAAAAAAGCAGAGGCTTTTCCCACAATGCAGACCGGCAGGACATAAACAAGCAGGTCATAGGCCAGGGCTCCGGGAATCATGAGAGGCTCCTTCAACATTAAGATGGCACCGAACAGTACCGGGATTTTGGGCAGGCTCAGGTAGTAGGAAATATAATCATACCCCCAGAAATACTCAATCAACACAGCAGCCAGCATCCCTAAAAGCCAGCCTGCCACGGGTATGTTGGAAAGCAAATTTTTTATGGATTGTACAATCTTCATGGCAACGCTTCTTTCTGAAAACGGGTAATAGAGATAAAAGATTACAGTCGCAGTTTGGTGCTGTACTCCATGCCGAAAAATCCCTTTGGCCTGAAGGTCAGTATCAAAAGGATAATGGAATAGGCAATGAGATCCCTTAGGGTGGACGGAAATATGGTGGTGACAAATATTTCAATAAACCCTAGAAGATAACCGGCCAAAGCTGCCCCCTTGATGGAGCCGCGCCCGCCAAGGATTGCCGCAACAAAGGCTTTCCAGCCAATCAGGACCCCCATGTACGGGTCCAGGATGGGAAATGCCTGGCCGTAGAGGATGCCGGCTACCGCAGCCAGCCCCGCACCAATGGCAAAGGTTAAAGGCGCCATGATGTTGATGGAGACCCCCATGAGGGGTACGGCAAGAAAATCAAAGGACATGGCGCGCATGGCCATCCCCCATTTGGTTTTCTGGATAAAGGCGTGCAACGCCAGCATGAGCAACAAGCTGATGATGATGATCATCACCTTGACATTGGTAAAATAGACCCCGCCCACACTGTAGGAGACCGATTCAATGAGCGGCGGAAAGCTTAGGCGTTTGGCACCCAGAAGAATCAAAATACCGGTTTCAAAAATAATGCCGATCATAAGGCCCGTGATGGCGGCA
>NZ_JBFXHE010000213.1:0-7532 GCF_050177295.1 Desulfobacter sp. | reverse complement strand
AGATAAAACCTGCCCTTGATACCTTTGCAGAGTTTCTGGCCAACACCAATGCCGGCATGGCCGAGGTGATTGTGGCACCAAGATCTGAACTCATCGGCAAAACATTGAACGAGGTTAATTTCAAGGAGATGTACGGACTCAATCCTTTGGTGCTGTTCAAGGATAATCGAAAATATTATTCCGGCCTGACCAATATCCGGCTGGCCATGGGAGATACCCTACTGCTTCAGGGTCCATGGGATAAATTCCATATCCTGATGAACAGGCCCAAACCCAGGTCCCTGGTGTTCGCCTCTAAACTTGAGGGTGAAATCCTGCGGCCCCAGAAAGCAATGCTGGCTGTGGGTTGGCTGGCTCTTGCACTTTTTCAGATCGTTGTCTTGAAAATCCAGCTGTCCGTGGCGCTTATGTCCGGGGCGCTTGGCATGATCATTACCGGTGTTCTCACCGTTGACGAGGCATACCTGTCAGTTGACTGGATGACGGTATTTCTTCTGGCAGGCCTCATTCCTTTGGGTATTGCCTTTGAAAAAACCGGTACGGCCGGGTTTATTGCCCACACGGTGCTCAAATTGATCGGGACGCCGTCGCCCATCGTCCTTTTAGCAGTGGTGGGCATCATGGCATCTTTTTTTACGCTGGTTATCTCCAATGTGGGAGCCACGGTGCTTCTGGTTCCCCTGTGCATGAACATGGCCGTGATGGCCGGGGCTGATCCTAGAATGGCTGCACTGGTGGTGGGGATTTCAGCGTCCAATACTTTCGTACTGCCCACCCACCAGGTCAACGCCTTGATCATGCGTCCGGGTGGATACAGAACCATTGACTACGCCAAGGCCGGTGCAGTAATGACGGTGCTGTTTCTTACCGTGGAATTGGCCGTGATCTATTTCTTCTACGGTATTTCTTAACCTTAAATACCAAAAGTATTCCCCCCCCCGTGCCGGCCGGATTCCATTGTGACCGGCCGGCACGTTTATTGTAGCGTTTTATGTTAAGTGAAAAAATAAACCGGATATAACCTTGTTTCCCTTTATGAACAACTATATAAGTGGATTATGAGTTTCAGTCTTAGGCAAAAAATATCATTTCTTTTCCTGGTTTTCATGGTGGTGAACAGTATTATCTGGTTTATAAACCACTACAGCAATTCCACAGTGCTGAACACCCTGGTGCTCATTGAAAAAAAACGGGACCTGCTGGATACGGTGCTTGAGGCCAGGCGTTACGAGAAAAATTTTTTCTTAAGAAAAGATCTCAAGGATCTGTCCCTGGCCCTGTCATACATCGGTAAAATTGATGAAAAGCAGGCGCACATTGAAAAAGCGTTTTCTGATCTTGTGGCAAGGGACCCATTTTTTCAACAACGCAGCCAGGCCATCAATGCCTACCGCGCCAACATGGAAAGGCTGTTAACCCTGTATAAAAGTGGTACAGTCTCTTCTGAGCAGTCTTTGCAGATTCAAAATACGGTAACCCACCTTGGGCGGGAACTGACCACCGATATTGAACAGGTCGTAAAAACAGAGAAAAAAAAGGTGTTTGAACTGCTGGACCGGTCCAGGGAATACCTGATGATTTCCCTGCTCTTATTGTTTATTCTCACGGTGCTTGCCACCATTTTTCTGGTCATCAAGCTTAATCGCCCCTTAAAGGCCATTGAAACCGGCATTAAACACATTGCCAAGGGAGATTATGATAAAATTCCGGCAATAAAAACCGGAGACGAGTTTGAATCTTTGGCCGTGAGTCTGAATGATATGATTGAAGAACTCGACCGGCGTAAGACTCAGCTGATCCAGGCCGAGAAAATGTCATCTTTGGGGACACTTACCTCCGGGGTGGCCCATGAACTGAACAACCCGTTGAACAACATCTCCACCAGTGTCCAGATTATCCAGGAGGAAATCGAAGACCCGGATATTAATTATAAAAAAATGCTTTTGACCAATGTCGAGCAGGAAATCAATCGGTCAAAGGAAATTATCCGTGCCCTGCTTGATTTTTCCAGGCAAAGTGATTTCAGTCTTGAACCGGTCCTGTTTAAAAAATTGGTTAATAACACCATGCACCTGATTACAGGAGACATCCCTTCGGAAATTGAGGTGGAGATTACCGTTCCCGATAATGTTGAAGGACGCATGGATCCCCGGCGCATCCAGCAGGTACTGCTTAATCTGATCATCAATGCCGTATTTGCCATGGAAAACCAGGAAAGCGGGCGTCTCACCATTTCAGCGTTCAAGGACAGTCAGGCACACGCCTTTGTTTTTACGGTTGAGGATACGGGAAAGGGGATAAAAGAGGAGCATCTGGCCAAAATTTTTGATCCTTTTTTTACCACCCGGGAAGTGGGAAAGGGATCGGGTCTAGGACTTTCCATTATCCATGGCATCATTGAGCATCACGGCGGGACAATCAGCGTGGATTCCAGCCTTGGCCACGGTACAATATTTACCGTCAGTCTGCCGGATTGACATTAGGAAGCACCATGCAGGAACATATTCTCATTATCGAAGATGAGCAGATCGCCCTTAAAAATCTTGAGCACATTCTGGTTAAGGATGAATATAAAGTTACGGCCGTAGACAGCGGTATTAAAGGACTTGACCTTATCAAATCCAAGACCTTTGATCTGATTATTACCGATTACAAGATGAAGAAAATCGACGGCATGCAGATCCTTGAACACAGCCGGGAACTGCAGCCTTACACCGAGGTCATCATGATCACCGGCTACGCCACGGTGGACAATGCGGTTATCGCCATGAAAGAAGGGGCCTATCATTATATCGCAAAGCCCTACAAAATTGACGAGGTCCGGCAGATCATCAAACAGGCCCTGCTCAAGCGATCCCTTCAAGTGGAAAATCAAGCGCTTAGAAATCAACTTGACCAGAAGTCAAAGCTGCCTGAAATCATTGGCAACAGCCCACCCATGCGCCAGGTGAAAAAGACCATTGCCCAGGTGGCCCAGACAGATATCTCCGTATTGCTTTTAGGTGAAAGCGGCACGGGTAAAGAGCTTGTGGCAAGGGCAATTCACAGCCTTTCCAGTCGGAAAAATCATGAAATGGTCGCGTTCAACTGCGGCTCATTCTCAGAGGATCTCATACCCAATGAGCTTTTCGGCCATGAGAAAGAGGCATTCACCGGCGCCATAAAAACCAAAAAAGGCCTGTTTGAGTTTGCCGACCAGGGCACAGTGTTTTTTGATGAAATCGGGGATATGCCGGCTTCCATGCAGATCAAAATCCTTCGGGTGATCCAGGAAAAAGAGATTATGCGGGTGGGCAGCACCCAGACCGTGGCTGTGGATCTAAGATTCATTGCCGCCACCCACCGGGATCTGCGTCACGAGGTGGAGCAGGGCCATTTCCGCCAGGACCTTTATTTCCGGCTCAACGTGGCATCCATCACACTGCCTGCCCTGGTAGACAGGAAAGAGGACATTCCACTTCTGGCCTATCATTTTCTGGCAAAGAAAAACCGGGATATGGGAAAAAATATCAAGGAAATTGACCGGTCTACCATGGACTTCCTTGTCAACTATACCTGGCCGGGAAACGTCCGGGAACTTGAAAACATCATAGAACGGGCCGTGGCCATGGAAAACAGCGAAGTGATATATCCCGAGGCACTACCCGACCATCTCCCGCAGCTGGCCATTGAAACCTACCGCATAGCCCCGGAAGGCAAAATTCCCACCATGAAGGAGCAGGAAAAACGGTATATCCAGTGGGTGCTGGAGCAGACCAACTGGAACAAAACCCGCGCTGCTGAAATCATGGAAATCGACCGGGTCTCTTTGTGGCGCAAAATTAAAGCTTTTAAATTGGAATAACGGCCATGGGCTGCCCTGGTCTCTATCAGCACCCAGGCTTAACCCACAACGAAACATGGAAGCCAATTCTACAACTCTTCAGTAGAATTATTTCGCAATCTGCTGGATTCAATTAAATAACATGCCAATTTTGTTGGTTTTTTCGTTTGCGTCTTGCGTTGTGTCAACCGGCACATATTTCAATTAAACCCTGATATTTTTGTATGAGATCATTCCAAAGTGTAGTATTCTGATTTCTTAAATCCAAAGACAGGAGAGACAACAATGAAGAAATTACACAGGCTGGTTATTTTATCCTCTGTTTTTTTTTGCGCTGCAATCTCATTAATCCCTTCAATCGTGATTGCTGATAACGATCACACCATTGCTCTGGTCATGAAGGCTTTAACCAACCCCTTTTTTTTAAAAATGGAACAGGGTGCCAAAAATTTTGCGAAAGAAAATGAAATTCCATTAGAGGTTTTTGGAATTATAAATGAAACTGACACATTCCACCAAATAAGTATTATGGAAAGTCTGATTTCAAGAAACATTGGTGCCATTGTGCTTGCGCCGGTGGATTCAAAAAAATTGGTGCCTGTTTGTAAGAAAGCCATTAAAAAAGGAATTACAGTTATCAATATCGATAACCCGTTAGATAATAATCTGCTTAGCAAAGAAGGGCTAAACATACCATTTGTAGGATCTAACAACCAGACGGGTGGTGAGATTTTAGGACAATATATTAAGCAACAACTCAAAGGAGAAGGGCGTGTCATTGTCATTGAGGGGATTCGGGGGGTAGAAAATGCCGAACTTCGTAAATCAGGTTTTGTAAAAGCCGTTACAAAAAATTCTTCAATTTGGATTGTGGCATCAGAGTCGGCAAATTGGAAAACAGAAGAAGCGTTTTCTGTAACTATGAAATTATTGCAAAAGCATTCTTCTATTGATGCGATTTTTTGTGCAAACGACAAAATGGCCCTCGGAACATTACAGGCGATAGATATTTTAGATCTGAATAAAAAGATCCTCATTGCCGGATACGATAATATAGAATCTGTTAGAAATGAGATCAGACATAAAAAAATCCACGCAACAATGGAACAGCATCCGGAACTTATGGGGGCATACGGTGTGATGCTCGCCCAAAAAAAAATAAACGGAGAGGCTGTTCCTGATAAACTGGCGACACCTTTAGATATTATCACTTACGAAACTTTTGGTAAAAAAATCGCATTCTCCATTCCTGATATGAAAAATCCTTTTTTTGTATCAATGGCTGACGGTGCCCAAAAGGCAGCCGAACTATATGGCATTGAACTCATAATGAATAGTGCCGAGAATAACGATTCAAAACAATTGATGGACTTGGCTGAATTTCAAAAGAGTAATCCCGATATCATATTTTTAAATCCGACAAATGCTGAGTCTGTCGTTCCGGGTATTGAGATGGCAGCTATGAATAAGATACCGGTCATACCTGTGGATAGAAAATCAGCCGGCGGAAAAATCCTTTGTCATGTAGGCCCAGATAATTTTGAAGGTGGTAGAATGGCGGCTAGATTGTTGGCAGATATATTAAAAGAAAAAGGAAATATTGTCGAAATCGAAGGCATTCCAGGAACATCATCATCTCATGATCGTGGCTATGGGTTCAATCACGAACTAAAAAAATTTAATAATATAAAAATAATCGCCAGAGAAGCGGCAAATTTCGACCGGGAGCAAGCCAAACAAGTCATGACTAAGTTACTGCGTGAGAATGTCTATTTCGATGCTGTTTTTGCACATAATGATAATATGATTCTTGGGGTGGCAGACGCACTATCAGAACTTAAATTATCACAAAACAAAATTCTTGTCGGATTCGATGCAATTAGAGAGGCTGTTCAAGCTGTAAAAACAAAAAGGATAACTGCAACAATAGCGCAGCACCCCCAAAAAATGGGACGAATGGCTCTTGAAATAACGGCAAAGTATTTTCGAGGTGAAGAAATTCCATCCAGTATCCCCCTAACTCTTTCCGTAATAAAAAAATAGGTGTTCATTTGTTTAGAACGATTAGCAGCAAAATTAGCGCTATAGCAATCCTTCTTATCCTTTTATTCGTGGTGAATTATGGATTGTTAACTTATTTTCTTAATGAGCAAAAAATATTAGCAACACAGATGTTGGAGATGTCTCAGGCTGAGAGGAAACTGCATGCGTTAAATGGTGGATTTTATGAAAGTCTATTTTGGGAGAAAAAAGTTCTTGAAGGAAAAAATCCGGAGGCTATTGCAAATTATGGCGCTTCGATTTCAAGTATAAAAACGGAACTTAGAGAGTTAGAAGATTTTGAGACAAATAAAACGATTCAATCAAAATTGCATTCTATTCGGGCCGGGATTCTCCATCACGAAACAATTTTCAATGATGCTCAACAATTAAAAACAACCCAGAATCTTCACAGGACAAGTCTGAATACAAGTTACCGATCGTTGAGTTCAAATATTTTGAATGGCGATATGAGGCAATTCTTTAAACCTCTTTTTAATCTAAATCATTTTTTTATCGTTTACATCATGCAGCAGGATGAACCTGTTTATCATTCACTAATCATGGTCGTTGATTACCTTTATAAAAAGATTGAACAAATAGACCCATCTGACGACAGGAGCAAGGGATATCTTTTATCTTTTAAAAATTTATTGCAGGAGGACTTCAAACTAGCCAATCTAATAAATAACGCCGAAGAACATTTTGAGTTAGTAAACACCAGCCTTCTCAATCAGTTTGATGATGTTTTTACAGAAGCTTCAGCATTGTTCAAAAGTAAATATGTCGAGGCCGAATCTAAAAGAAACAATCTAAACAACATGGCGTTATTTTTAACGATCATCAGTGTAACCCTAATGGGTTTTGTTTTCTATCTGTTTTCAAAAACGATTGTTACACCGATACGCTCTCTTGCTATGGTGATGCGTAAGGTGAGAGAGGGGAAATTTGATGAAAGATTTTTTTGGGCCGGCAATAAAAAAGATGAATTAATTGGATATGGATATCATTTCAATATAATGTTGGATACGCTTCAAGAACATGAGGCGCTTTTAAAGACACTTATTGAAACGATTCCCGATCTGGTATGGTTGAAAAATCCCCAAGGCGAATACTTATTATGCAACTTAAGATTTGAACGCTTTTTTGGTGCAAAACAAAAAGATATCATAGGAAAAACAGATTACGATTTTGTGGATAAAAAATTAGCGGATTTTTTTAAAAAAATGGATCTGGCGGCAATACGCGCTAACGAACCGTGTATAAATGAGGAAGAGATAGTTTATGCGGAGGATGGACACAAAGAATATCTTGAAACAATAAAGACACCCGTGTTTGATTCTGAAGGTAATCTTAAAGGGGTTCTCGGGATTGCAAGAGATATCACTGAAAGGAAGAAAAACGAAGAAGAAAAAATTCAAGCATACTTCGCCCTTGAAGAACATAAAAAATTAGCTCTGGTTGGGAAAATCGCGGGGAAAATGGCTCATGATTTCAATAATATCCTTGGAATCATAATGGGGCAATCCGAGTTAGGCTTGTTCAGGTGTAAAGAACAGGAAACGTTAAAAATATTTCAGGTTATATTCGATCAATCTTTGCGGGGAAGAAATTTAACCAAGAATTTAGTTGCGTTTGCCAAAGATCAAGAACCCAAATACGAGTATTT
>NZ_JBFXHE010000212.1:0-7535 GCF_050177295.1 Desulfobacter sp. | reverse complement strand
GAAAATCAGTGAGCTCACCAAACTTGCCAAAAAGTATAATATTCAGGGGATTGGCGGCCTGAAGAAACAGGAGCTGATTTTTGCCCTGCTCCAGGCCAATATTGAAGAAAGCGGGCAGATCTACGGTGAAGGCACCCTTGAAATCCTTCCGGATGGATTTGGTTTTTTGAGAGCCCCAGGGTACAATTACCTGGCCGGTCCTGACGATATTTATGTATCTCCCTCCCAGATTCGGCGGTTTAATCTGCGTACCGGAGATACCATTTCCGGCCAGGTCCGCCAGCCCAAGGATTCTGAACGGTATTTTGCATTGCTGAAAGTGGAGGCCGTCAATTTTATGAATCCTGAAATGGCGGCTGAAACGATTTTGTTTGATAACCTTCTGCCCCTGTATCCGGATCGTAAAATGAACCTTGAGTCAGAGTCTGACAACTATTCCATGCGGGTCATTGATCTGATGTCCCCCATCGGATTCGGCCAGCGCGGCCTTATCGTGTCCCCGCCCAAGGCCGGCAAGACCATGTTGCTCCAGAACATTGCCAATTCCATGATCAAGGCCCATAAAAATTTGGTTCCCATGATTCTGCTCATTGATGAACGCCCCGAAGAGGTGACGGACATGGCCCGTTCAGTAGACGCGGAAGTGATCTCCTCCACCTTTGACGAACCTTCAGAACGCCATGTGCAGGTGGCTGAAATGGTAATTGAAAAGGCCAAGAGAATTGTGGAACAGGGCCATGATGTCGTGATTCTTTTAGACAGTATTACACGCCTTGCAAGGGCTTATAACGCGGTGATGCCGCCTTCCGGAAAAATTCTGTCCGGTGGTGTGGATTCCAATGCTTTGGACCGCCCCAAACGGTTTTTCGGGGCAGCCAGAAATATAGAGGAAGGCGGCAGCCTGACCATTATTGCCACAGCGCTTGTGGATACCGGGTCCAGAATGGATGAGGTTATTTTTGAAGAATTCAAGGGTACAGGTAACATGGAACTCGTACTTGATCGAAAGCTTGCGGACAAGCGTGTATTCCCTGCCATTGATATGAACCGTTCCGGTACCCGGAAAGAGGAGCTGCTCCTTGAGCCTGATGTGCTGAATCGGGTCTGGATCTTAAGAAAATTGCTTTCAACTTTAAATTCTGTGGATGCAATGCAGTTTTTGCTTGAAAAAATGAACGGAACAAAGGATAATAAAGAATTTCTTGAAATGATGAATACATAAGAGAAAATTATTAAAAGACCTGTTAGGGGTTAACCTAATATTTTATTTAAGTCTTTTATAACGAAGACTGCAAGGAGCTACGTGTAAGATGAAAAAAGACATCCATCCGAACTACACCAGGACAACAGCAACCTGTGCCTGTGGCGCAACCTTTGACATCGGTTCCACAAAAGAGAATATCAAGGTGGAAATTTGTTCTCAGTGCCATCCCTTCTTTACCGGGAAGCAGAAACTGGTCGACTCTGCCGGCCGTATTGACCGCTTCAAGAAAAAATACGCAGGGTTTGACGCAACCAAACTGGTTTAGCTGTTATATCGGCAGGTATGCAAAAGGGGTCTTGAACAAAGACCCCTTTTTGAATTTTCATCCGGGGCGATTTGACCATGATCAGAAAACTAAAAGGCATTGAAGAACGATTCATAAAGATTGAGCATCTGCTTAGTGATCCCGCAGTGATGGCGGATCAGAAAAAGTACCAGGAATATCTCAGGGAACACGGTGAGTTGAACAAGATTGTGCCGGTGTTCCGGGAATATGCAGGTGCAGGGGAAGAGATCAAGGAAGCCAAGGCGCTTCTCAAGGACAGTGATCCTGAGATCCGGGCCATGGCCAAGGAAGAGATCCCCATACTTGAGTCCAGAATCGCCCAGCTTCATGAGCGGCTTAATATGCTTTTGATGCCCAAGGATCCCCGGGATGAGAAAAATGTCATTCTGGAAATCCGGGCCGGCACCGGCGGTGAAGAAGCCGGCATTTTTACCGGAGATCTTTTCCGCATGTACACAAGGTACGCAGAGTCCAAACACTGGAAGATTGAAATCATCGAGAAGAACGTCTCGGCTTCTGGTGGCTTCAAGGAAGTGGTTTCCATGGTGCAGGGCAAAGGCGCCTATTCCCAGTTCAAATATGAAAGCGGTATCCATAGGGTTCAACGGGTTCCTGAAACTGAAACCCAGGGCCGTGTTCACACCTCTGCGGTTACCGTAGCAGTGCTGCCCGAAGCCGAGGATGTGGATATTGACCTCAATCCTGCGGATCTGAAAGTGGATGTGTTCCGTTCTTCGGGCCCTGGTGGCCAGTCCGTAAATACCACGGATTCCGCTGTCCGCATTACCCATATTCCCACAGGCGTTGTGGCCACTTGCCAGGATGAAAAATCCCAGCATAAAAATAAGGCCAAGGCCTTAAATGTTCTTAAGTCCCGTATTCTTGATGCCAAGATCCAGGAAGAGGAGGCCAAGCGGGCTGCTGATCGGAAAGGGCAGGTGGGTACAGGTGACCGGTCCGGGCGCATTCGCACATATAATTTTCCCCAGGGCCGGATGACCGACCATCGTATCGGTCTGACCCTGTACCGGCTGGACAGTATCATGGAAGGCGAGATCCAGGAAGTTATTGATGCCTTAAGAGCGTACAATCAGGCCCTGGCGCTGAAAGATAACTAATCCGGGAGCGCTGATCTGTGGATGCCTGGACCATAAAATCCATTCTTTCCTGGACAGACACCTATTTTTCACAGCGTAGTATTGACAGCCCCAGGCTTACGGCTGAAATCCTTTTGGCCCAGGCCCTGGGGCTGCGGCGTCTTGATCTTTACCTCCAGCATGACCGGCCTTTGGAAAAGCAGGAGCTTTCAGATTTTAAAGCCCTGATCCGGCGCAGGATCGCAAGGGAGCCTGTGGCTTATATCACAGGCCGTAAAGGATTTTTCAAGGAGCAGTTCAAGGTTGCCCCGGGCGTACTCATCCCCAGGCCGGATACGGAAACCCTGGTGGAAACGGCTGTGGACATCTTGTCAGAAATAAAACAGTGCGGCAGGCAGGCCCGGGTGATGGAGCTTGGGGTTGGGTCCGGTGCGGTGATTATTTCCATTGCCAATGCCTGTCCAGGTCATCTCTATTTTGGAAGTGAACTCTCTTCGGTTGCACTTGCCATAGCCCGTGCCAATGCAAAAGCCTTTGCCCGGACCCCGGTGTCGTTATTCAGAGGGGACTGGCTTGCAGCAGTGGCACCCCAGGCATTGTTTGACCTGATCCTGTCCAACCCGCCGTATATCCCCAGTGCCGACATTGAATTTCTGGAACCGGAGGTCAGGGATTGTGAACCCCGCCTGGCTCTGGATGGGGGGGCGGACGGCCTGGACGCCGTCAGGATGATTCTTGCCCAGACCGGTGACAGACTTTTGCCTTCCGGACGTTTGATTCTTGAGATCGGATTTGACCAGAAACCCCTGGTAAAAACCGTTGCTGAAAGGTTTTCCTGGGTGACTGAACTGGATTTTATCAAGGATCTTGCCGGGCATTACCGGCTGGCGGTTTTCAAAAAATAAATTGATTGTTCCCTCTCTTTTTGATATAGAAATTTGGATTTTGCTTTTGCAAACATAGAACACACACTTGCGGACCTGTGATCCGGTGCTTTTTAAAAGTCGATTTCGGGGATGAAGGAAGTGGATGAACATTAAAAACCATTGAAAAAACTGGAGAAAAAATGGCTTACATCACAATTAAAGAATTACTGGAAGCAGGGGTACATTTCGGACATCAGACCAAACGCTGGAACCCCAAAATGAAACGGTACATTTTCGGTGCCAGAAACGGGATCTACATTATTGACCTTCAGCAGACCGTCAAATTGTACAGACAGGCCCATGATTTCATTAAAAACATTGCTGCAAACGGTGGTGATGTGCTGTTTGTGGGTACAAAAAAACAGGCCTCCGAAGCCATTTACGAAGAAGCCAACAGGGCGGAAAGTTTTTATGTTGAAAACCGGTGGCTGGGCGGCATGCTGACCAATTTCCAGACCATAAAAAATAATATTTCCCGGTTTCATTTTTTAAATTCCATTGAAAATGACGGTACTTTGGAAAATTATCCCAAAAAAGAACAGGCAAAAATGCTTAAAGAAAAGGCAAAACTGGAGTTTGCCATTGGCGGTATTTCAAATATGAAAAAGCTGCCCGCAGCCCTGTTCATTATTGATTCCAAAAATGAGACCATTGCCGTAAAAGAGGCAAAACGACTGGGTATCCCCATTGTGGCCGTGGTGGACACCAATTGTGACCCCGATGATATTGATTATGTCATTCCCGGCAACGATGACGCCATTCGTTCCATCCGTTTGTTTGCCTCCCGGATTGCCGATGCCGCAATTGAAGGCCGTCAGATCTGGGAAGAGCGGCAGCGTGCGCAGTCAGACAAGGATGAAGGCGAAGGCAAGGTATCTGATGTTGTCGGTGGACAAATCGGTATTGAGGTTGTTTCTGACGGCACAGACGGACCTGTGATTGAGAAAATCAAAAGGAAAACAGCCGCCTTGGAAAGTTCAGAAACCCAAGAACCTGTAGTTGCTGATATCTAGAAATAACAAAGATTTTAAATATACGAAACAAAGGAGCATACAGAATGGCTGAGATTACTGCACAAATGGTAAAGGAGCTTCGTGGTGCCACCGGCTCGGGGATTATGGACTGCAAAAGAGTCCTGGCCGAGGCTGACGGAGATTTGGACAAAGCAATTGATCTTTTGCGCAAAAAAGGTTTGGCCAAAGCAGCCAAGCGCGCAGGGCGGTCCACCAGCGAAGGTATTATCTACTCCTACATCCATACCGGTGCAAAACTGGGTGTGCTGCTTGAAGTGAACTGCGAATCTGATTTCGTGGCAAAAACCGAAGATTTTTCAAATTTTGCCAAAGATATTGCCATGCACATCGCTGCTGCCAATCCGGCGGGTCTGGTTCCCGAAGACGTGGATCCGTCCGTCATCGAAAAAGAGCGTGAAATCTACCGCGCCCAGATGCTGGAAGAAGGCAAGCCCGAAAATATCATTGATAAAATCGTGGACGGCAAGGTGGAAAAATTTTATAAGGACGTCTGCCTGTTAAGCCAGCAGTACATTAAAGATTCCCAGAAAACCGTTGAAGATGTTCTCAAGGAAACCATCGGAAAGATCGGCGAAAATATTCAGATCAAAAGATTTGCACGTTTCCAGATAGGAGAATAATTCTTGGATACAAAGCCTGAGTTTCAACGGGTTCTGATCAAGTTGAGTGGCGAAGCCCTGATGGGTAATCAGGGCTACGGCATTACGCCCGAGATGATAAACTATGTGGCTGGTGAAGTGGTCAAGGTATTCCGTCTGGGTGTCGAGATTTCAATTGTTGTGGGTGGCGGCAACATCTTTCGCGGGGTAGCAGGGTCTTCTGCCGGCATGGACCGGACTTCTGCCGATAATATGGGCATGCTGGCCACTGTTATTAACAGCCTGGCCCTGTGCGATGCCTTGGAAAAGCACGATATCCCCACCCGGGTTCAGTCTGCCATCCGCATGGACAGGGTGGCAGAGCCGTTTATCCGCAGGAAAGCCATCCGCCATCTGGAAAAGGGCAGGGTGGTGATTTTTGCTGCCGGTACCGGCAACCCTTACTTTACAACAGATACGGCGGCAGTGCTTCGCGCCAACGAGGTTCGCGCCCAGATTCTTTTCAAGGCTACTCAGGTGGATGGGGTGTATGATAAGGATCCCCAGGTCCATGATGATGCTGTGATGTTTGATAAGCTGTCGTATATGCAGGTGATTGAAAAACAGCTTCATGTCATGGATATGACAGCCATATCCCTTGCCATGGAACAGGATCTTCCTTTACAGGTGCTCAACCTGCACAAGGCCGATAATATTTATAAAGCGGTCACGGGCGGGGAAATCGGTACACGGATTTATAATAATTAACGGACGTGTGAATATGATTAATGAAGTGCTTGAAGAAACCAGAGAACGCATGAGAAAATCCGAGAAAACCTTTGAAGCCGAACTTGGTAAAGTGCGTACCGGAAGGGCCTCTCAGTCCATACTTGACAATGTCAGGGTGGATTACTACGGCACACAGACCCCCCTTCCCCAGATGGCTACTGTATCGGTGCCTGAAAGCCGGTTGCTCACCGTAAAACCCTGGGACGCGTCAGTGATCAATGAGGTGGAAAAAGCGATATTAAAGGCAAATCTCGGACTTACACCTTCCAATGACGGTAAGCTGATTCGCATTTCCATCCCGCCGCTGACCGAGGAGCGCAGGAAAGAGATCGTAAAAAGTGTGGCCAAAACCTGTGAGGATTTCAAGGTGGCCGTCAGAAATATCCGCCGGGATTCCAACGAGATGCTCAAGGAACTCCAGAAAGAGGGCGATATTTCCGAAGACAACAGTTTCAACGCCCAGAAACAGGTCCAGGAACTCACCGACGCTTCCATCAAAAAACTGGACAGCATCTTTGCCGCCAAGGAAAAGGAAATCCTTGAAGTCTGATTCCAAGATCCAGGTGCCTGATGAACTTGAACTTGATCTTAACCTGCTTCCTGCCCATGTGGCATTTATCATGGACGGAAACGGCCGCTGGGCAAAAAAAAGGCTGATGAACCGGGTTAAAGGGCATGAACAGGGAGCGCAAACCGTTGAAGAAGTTGTCACGTCCTGCAGGGAACTGGGAATTGATGTACTCACCCTGTATGCCTTTTCCACGGAAAACTGGGCCAGGCCCAAGGACGAGGTCAAGGCCCTGATGCATCTGCTTAAAGGTTTTCTTAAGACCAAAACCGAAGAGATCCGAAAAAAGGATATCCGGCTTAATATCATCGGCCAGATTGAACGGCTTCCCGACGACGTACGAAAGGAAGCTGAACAGGCCATGGCTGCTACGGAAAAGAATTCAGCCATGATCCTGAATCTGGCCATAAGCTACGGGGCACGGGAAGAAATTACCAGGGCGGTTCAACAGATTGCCGCAAAAATCAAATCCGGAATACTTGAGGCCAAAAATATTACGGATAAAACGGTTTCCGATCACCTCTATACCGCCGGCATGCCGGACCCGGACCTTATTATCCGTACGTCTGCAGAGTTCAGGCTTTCCAATTTTCTCATGTGGCAGGCCGCATATTCTGAACTGGCATTTACACCGACGCTCTGGCCTGATTTCACCAGGCAGGAGTTTTATCAGATTTTAATTGATTACCAGCAACGGGACCGGCGTTTCGGGAAAGTATGATGCAGCACTTCAAACGATGGCTCACCGCACTAGTTCTTACACCTTTTCTGCTCTGGGTTATTATTAAAGGGTCCATACTGGTATTTGCCGCACTGGTATCCGGGGTTTCTGTTTTTGCGACATTTGAGTATCTTGATATCATCTGCGCCAATGATACCAGCCCCATTACCCAGACAACCCGGATTATCTCCTATGCTGCCTGTATGGTGCTGGTCATGGGTGCATGTCTTGGGTCCTGGCAGATTCTGTTTTTTATTCTTGCCCTGGATCTG
>NZ_JBFXHE010000211.1:0-7577 GCF_050177295.1 Desulfobacter sp. | reverse complement strand
TGCGGTTCACGGCAGAACACGAAAATGTTATTGTAATAGTCGTCTCCTCTGACGCCCCGGTCTCGGTTATGATGGGAGGTGCGGTACAAGAAACTAAATGGAAACTGGAAACCCCTCGCATATGCAGTATCCCCGTCCCCTTGGAAAAATGGGTTGTTGCCAGCAAATAATACCCAAACTATGAATTATAATATGAAAGCCATACCATGATTCAAGACGCCATAGAACAGTTGATATCCCGTGTTTTTCCTGCGCTTCCCCAAACCCTTTGCCATGCCTTGCAGCGGCGGCTTCAAGATTATTTTTCCGCCGGGGATATACAGGATATCGGCCAATTGCCTGTCACTGCCCTGGATTTTACCAGGGTGATGCTGTTCAGCCCCTTTACGGCTGAACACATTACAGCAAACCCCTTGATACTTGAGCGGTTTGGTGCAAGCGGCGATCTTGACACATCCTATGCCCCGGGTGCCATCAAAAAAAAGCTTGCTGCTTTTATCGGAGATAGTCAGGACAGGGACAGTGCAGGGCTTAAATCCCGAATGCTTGAATTCAAGGTATACGAAATCATTCGCATTGCCTGGCGGGATCTTACAGGTGCGGCACGGTTGTCCGAAACCATGGCGGATCTGTCCGGTCTTGCCTGTGCCTGCATCGCCTTGGGTTTTGAACACCTGTATCCCGTGCTGACTCAAAAATGGGGGACCCCGAAAGACAGAAACGGCCATGCCCAGAACATTGTGGTGTTGGGCATGGGTAAGCTTGGGGCCGGTGAGTTGAATTTTTCTTCGGATATTGATCTTATTTTTGTATTCCCAAAAACAGGTCAGACTGATGGAGACAGATCCATATCCAATGATGAATTTTTTACAAAACTGTGCCGGGAATTCATCAAGTTGTTTTCAATGGATAACGGCACCCATTTTTACCGGGTGGATACCCGCCTGCGTCCGTTCGGGGAGAGCGGACCCCTGGTCATGGATGCGGATGCTTTTGAACATTATTACCAGTCCCAGGGCCGGGAATGGGAACGCTATGCCATGATCAAGGCAAGTCCGGTGGCAGGGGATATTGCAGCGGGCCACACAATCCTTCAAGCCCTGAAACCCTTTATTTTCCGCAGATACCTGGATTACGGCGCCTTTGATTCCTTCAGGGATATGAAACAGCGCATAACACTGCAGGTGAAAAGTGCCAGACTGAAACATAATATTAAAATCGGGGCCGGTGGTATCAGGGAAATTGAATTTTTTGGCCAGCTTTTTCAGCTCATCAGAGGCGGGGTGGAACCCGAACTTCAGGCCAGGCCCATATTGCTGGTTCTGGACACGTTGGTGGAAAAAAAGTGCATAGATAAAAAAGTGTGTGATGAACTCAAAGATGCCTATCATTTTCTCCGGCTTGTGGAAAATCGGCTCCAGGCGTACCAGGACCGGCAGACCCACGACATCCCCGAAGATCCGGTTCAAAGAAATATCCTTACCCTGTCCATGGGATATGATGAAGAAGATGCATTTTATGCTGAACTGTCCAGGATCCAGAGTGTTGTACATAAACATTTTTCCAGGCTTCTGGTACAAGCCGATGACGAAGACAAAGACAGCAGCAACCAGGAATTGAAACAGATATGGGACAGTATCACAGATCCCCAGTTTCATGGTGAAGATATCTCTATTGTCGGTTATCAGGATACAGGTTCTGTGGTGCGGCTTCTTAAAGCCCTGGCAGCGCATCCCAACACCCGGCAGCTTTCCCAGACCGGGCGCAATAAACTGGCCCGGCTGGTGCCCCGTCTGATTAAAAAAGTGGGTGAGCATCCGGACCCAGAAGAGGTGATGGCCAAACTCATTGATCTGGTAGCGACCATTGAACGGCGTACCTGTTATCTGTCTTTGCTCATTGAAAATAAAGGCGCTCTGGACACCCTGATCGTTCTAGCCCGTAAAAGCCCATGGATTATTTCGTTTTTAAGCCAGCATCCGGTTCTTTTAGATGAACTTATGCATCCGGTTACACTGTATTCGCCGCCCAAACGGGATATGCTTGAACGGGAAATGGAGCGTCTGATGGTTCGGGTTCCCGAGGATGATCCGGAATACCTGATCGAAGCGCTCAATATTTTTCGTCAGATCAATACGCTCAGAGTGGCTGCGGCAGATGTATCAGGCAATTTTCCGCTGATGAAGGTCAGCGATCATCTGACCTGGATTGCCCAAACTATTCTTAATCAGGTGGTGGCGTCATCCTGGCGGATCATAACTGAAAAATACGGATATCCCAGGGGTATGGAAGGCAAAGGCGTAGAAGGATGCGGGTTTATTGTAATTGCCTACGGTAAGGTGGGCGGCCTTGAAATGGGATATAAATCTGACCTGGATCTGGTTTTTATTTTTGATGCTGAATCCGGATATACCAGCGGAACAGAACGTTCCATAGATATCGGCCGTTTTTATTCCAATCTGGGCCAGCGCATTATCCATGCCCTGACCATCCATACCCCGGCTGGTACCCTTTATAGTGCAGATATGCGGCTTCGGCCCGGCGGGGGGTCAGGCACCATTGTCACTCATATCCAGGCATATGAGGATTACCTGAAGGACCGGGCCTGGACATTTGAACACCAGGCCCTGATCCGGGCCCGCCCCGTGGCCGGTGATCCGGCATTGTTCGACCGCTTTGATACCATTCGCAAAAAGATCCTGACCCGGAAGCGCGATGATTCAATATTAAAAACAGAAGTTGGGCAGATGCGTGAAAAAATGCGGGTTCAACGGTTAAAGTACGAACCCGGACTATTTAATCTCAAGCAGGGCAGGGGGGGGATTGTGGATATTGAATTCCTTGTTCAATATCTTGTGCTGCGCCATGCCTGTGATTATCCGGACCTTGTAGAATGGACGGATAATATCCGTCTGCTCCAGGCCCTGAGTGTGGATGCTTTGATAACCGGTGAGGAAAGCAGCATTCTCCAGAATGCCTATGTGGCCATGCGAAAGGCCGTGCACCGGCTCACGCTCCAGGAGCGGCCCGCCATAGTTGATGAGGACCAGTTCAGTGCACAGGCAGCCAAAGTAGCCCAAATTTATGATGCTGCTTTTCTCACGGTTTGAAAAATGGGCAAAAAATTCATTCCTTAAACCCATGATCTTTGTCCTTATTTGGTTCCTGGGTTTTCCTGGTATAAAGTCGTCTGATTCCGCCCATTGTTCTTTGACTGATATAATGCATTATCCGCTTTTGCGATCCAGTCCTTTGGTGTGACAGATGTATCCCTGCCTGTCATCAAAGATAGGCCAAAGGATATGGTAACATTCATGGTTTTATTCTTAACAGGGTTTCCGTTACGTTCAACCACGGGGAAATCATTATTCTCAATGAGTTGTCTTATTCGTTCGGCCGCTTCAAGACCACCCTGGATATCGGAATCTTCGAAAAGCATTAAAAATTCTTCCCCCCCATATCGTCCGGCAATATCAAAGCACTCTCTCATGGAATTGGATATAATCCTGCCCACCTCTTTTAAAACAAGATCTCCCTGGATATGCCCGTAATTATCATTCACTGACTTGAAAAAATCGATATCACCTATAGCCAGGACAGCAGAACCATAAGGCTTGCGTTTAAAACGCATAATAATTTTTTCAACCTCTTCCTTTATTTTTCCCGAGTTATATAAGCCGGTAAGATCGTCAAATTCAGCTTTTTGTTCAAACATGGTTTTCATGATGATGGTGGATAACAGATTACACATGATTTCCATGGCTGAAATTTCAAAATCCTGAATATCGCTCTCTTTGCCCGTATAATCTCCGCCCACAAGATAAATACCGCCAAAATTTTCGGGTAAATATACATATCCCATCATGTCGCACCCCATGCCCTTTACATTAATATGGGATGTTTTTTTATTTAAAAATGCATGGACTTCATTAACATAGCGTTTATCCCGGACATCAAGAAAAAGACGAAGTTTCCGGCCTTCCTGAAGATCCATTCTCATTGAGCTCGGATCCACAACCTTGACCACCTCAAGAATCAGCCGGTCATTAATTATATTTGAAACCCGGTAAAGCACACTTACGTTGAAAAGCAGGGTTTCAGAGATGATTTTAAGGGGATAATTGAACCAGGCTGTTTTATCTTCGCCGAATTCAGAAGAATTGGGGTCCATGGAATTTAAATATGCGGTCAGTTTTCCAAGGGCATTTAAAACCTGCCCTGCATTTGGTATCTGCTTCCTCATGGACTCTCTATTTTATAAAATTATCACTTCCATTTTGCGGATAATTATCTATTATTACAATTAAAATGGATGATGTTTCCCGTGAAACATTATTACTATTAAAGCATAGAAACAATTTTTAATAAAGATTTGATTTTATCAGTTCAACAAAATCTGATATTCTTTTTATTTTGATTTCATGTTTCAACCATTTATCATTAGGAGTTTTTGACGTGGAACAAGACAATATTATTCGGTTTGCATCCCGGATGGATTACCTGCCCCCTTACCTTTTCGGTATGATCAATAAAATGAAAATGGAAAAACGGCGGAAGGGGGATGATGTCATTGATCTTGGTATGGGAAACCCAATGGATCCCACACCTGATGCGGTGATTGAGAAGCTGGTGGAGGTTGCCAAGGATCCAAAATCCCACAGATACCCGGAAAGTTCAGGACTTCCCCATTTAAAAAGAGAAATCGCCAAATATTATGGCCGCCATTACAACATTGGTCTGGATGCGGACAAAGAAACCTACTTTACTATTGGCTCCAAAGAAGGGATTTCGCATTTGTGTCTGGCCATCATGGGTCCCGGGGACTGCGTTCTGGTTCCGGCACCGGCCTTTCCCATCCATATCTATGCAGCGGTGATAGCCGGTGCAAATGTCATGAGAATTCCCCTGGAACCTGAAAAGGGCTTTCTGGACAGGATTATTAAAGTGTGTGAAGCCTGTTATCCCAGCCCGAAGGTCCTTATGCTCAATTATCCCCATAACCCCACCGGGGTTGTAACGGATAAAAATTTTTACAAGGAGATCGTAAAACTTGCCAACCGGTTTAAATTCATGGTTATCAATGACTTTGCCTACGCCAAAATAACCTATGACGGATATGTTGCCCCAAGTTTCCTGGAAATTGAAGGAGCCAAAGATGTCGGTGTTGAATTTGGCTCCTTTTCCAAATCATACAATATGGCTGGCTGGCGCATTGGATATTGCGTTGGTAATGAAAAAATTGTCGAGGCTCTTGGAAAAATTAAAGGCTATTTTGATTATGGAATCTTTTCTGCCATCCAGGTGGCAGGTATTATCGCGCTTCGGGACTGTGATGATACCATTCCAGAACTTGTAAAAATATATGAAAACCGTCGGGATGTACTTTGTTCAGGTCTTGAAAGAATCGGATGGGATATAAAAAAACCAAAGGCCGGTATGTTTGTCTGGGCAAAAATCCCTGAACCTTTTAATAAAATGGGTTCCATGGAATTTGCCATCCAGCTGATGAACAATGGGAATGTGGCGGTGGCACCAGGAGCTGGTTTCTCCGAAGAGGGAGAAGGGTATCTTCGCCTGGCCCTGGTTGAAAATGAAGAACGCCTGCGCCAGGCTGTCCGGCAGATGAAAAAAGCCATGGACCAGATGCAAATTTAATTTTTATTATTTCTATTTCCACGGCCCTTATTGATTGAAAAACTGCCGTCGGTTTTGTTTTTTTCGATTAAAACCTGACGGCAGCGATTTTTCGGTGCTCTCCCGCTAATGACAACCTGAATTTTTCCGGTCAAAATGCCGGACACAAGTTCTTTATAGCGCTTTCAAGCCCCTGGCAATCAGGCAGGGGCACCACGGTATCAGGAAAATTGACATCGCTTTGGATACCAATAAAATAAAGGCCGGTTTCCAGGGCAGCATTATAATCTGTAAGTGCATCTCCGATAAAAACACATTGCTCCGGTGCAAGGCTGTATTTTTCCAGCACGCTCCGGATATGCTCAGTTTTTTTGACAGGAGAACCTAACGTTTCCTTAAAGTAATGTCCCATTTTCCTTTGATCCACCACATATTTGAGTTCGGTTTCCGGGGTGCCTGAAATCACAAAAACAGGCAATTTTGACGAATATGCGTCCAGAAACGCTTTTGCCCCTTTTATCCAGGGAACACGGATCACCTCCTGTACCACGAGATCTGAATACCGGGCAGACCATTCCATAACCCCCTTTTCAGTCAGGGGATTCTTGATAATGTTTGCATGGGCGTGCCGGATTTTCTCCACCCTGCTGATACCGCCGTGCAGCTTGTGGTAGCGAACAACCGCTTTTATGATTTCATCAGAAAAGTCTTTAAACAGTGTTTCAAAGGCTTTCTTTTTCGTACGGGTTGAGTCTACCAGAACCCCGTCAAAATCAAAAAAAAGGGCTTCAATGGATTGTATTATTGATTTTGTCACGTTTTATTCCTGAAATCATATCGTTTTTCTTTGCCACATTTTCATTGATCAGCGCACCAACCTTTTCATTGGTGATCAACTTATCAACTCAGGTGTTTTCCTCTAACAGCCCCTCGCCAAACAAAAACCTTTCAATCCAGGAAAGTCCCAGCATAAGCAGTTCCCGGTCATCATGCTTAACCGCGTCCAGTTGCTGCCCGGGTACATTATAACGCGACAGAAAACTGCTTTCAAAAACAAAACGGCGAAAGGTATCCATGTTATAACTGGCCATGAAAGCCATTTTCATGGACGGACTGTTCATATTAATGCCCCGGGATCTGAAAAAATTGGCCTGTAAGCGGGCAGCAATGCGTGCCCAGCAGCTGTTGGGTTCGTGGTACGCTCCCATTTCCTGATCCGCCATCCACGCTTTGGCAGTCCAGGCTTGATCTTCATCATGTCCCTTGCAGTAACCATGGTGCATCACATAGTACTGCATGCGCATGCTGCCGTCGGCGTCACCATAAATGGCCGGTTCCAGGGGATAAGCCCGGCAGGAATAAGGTCTGTCTGAATAAACCGTGCATCCCTTTTCCGCCAGAAAGGTGCAGGGGTTGCCCTGCCGGTCGCTCATTTTCAGCATCACGTTGGGAAAGGTGGGCATGTCCCGGATGGCTGTTGTGGTATGCGCAACCAGGAACGCTTCCGAGGTCATGTTAAGGTTCTGCTTCATGCGCACAATGTCATAGGGATAAAGATACATGTCGGCATTGTGGCAGCAACGAGTAAAGCAGGGCACCCCGTCGTGACAGGAAAATTGAAACATGCCGCTGCCAAGTAAAGCACGATTTGCCGTGCTGTCTATAGTGTCGTTAGGTGTTGTCATGGTCGTATTTCCAGTGTTTGTCAAGTTTGTCCGTAATCAATGGGGAATATATTTTCATTACTGTATATTTTAACATATTCTTGCATTCATCAACCTTTGGATTAAGGTTTTGCACCGAATATGGCCGATCATGAATTTTTTAACTCTATTTTGAAGCGGCTACTGCCTCCTGTCAATGCATAGGCAATGTCATAAAGTTAACGGCAAGGTTTTAAATTCATATGATGCTCCCTTTTGGCAACTTTATGTTTTCGTTCA
>NZ_JBFXHE010000210.1:0-7598 GCF_050177295.1 Desulfobacter sp. | reverse complement strand
GTTCTGTTCACCAGCCAACTCGACCACCGCCTCTATCGTCACCGTCCGTCGTTTCTCAGCCGGAAGATGTTTGTTTGATGAGCGCATTTGAATCCCTATAAAAGATAGTAATTAATTACTATCTTTTGTATTCTTTAAATAAAATTTGTCAACCAGTTTTTTGAAAAACTGTTGATACTGAAGAAAGAGCCCCTCTGCAGTACCCTCGGGGTTTGAAGTCCAATGGTACGAAAAGTTACTATAAGGAACCCAATACTCCAGTTTGAGTAGAATCTCTGCATCACTGCCGAATTTATTCAATTTGACAAGGGATATATTACCAATATTACCAAGTAGTTCGGTAATATTCTGTGCTATGTTTCGATTCATCAAATGCCTCTTGTATCCTGGCTGTTACTCATCCTTACCGGAAAAAGCCACACCAAACGCTCGACTCCGGGATCAGGAATTAATCATCACTTCCTGCGCCGTGCTTTTCGGGAACAGGATGTTGTTTTCCAGATGAATGTGCTCGTGCAGGTCGGCCTCCAAAACCTGAAGTCCGTCGTAAAGCGCCGCAAAGGTCCGGCAGCCATCGGCGGGAAGCCGGTAATTTCCGGTCAGCTTGCGGATGTCTATCAAGACATTCCCCGCGTGATCATGCTCCAGCATCATCTGCCGAATCGGGTTTTCAATTGTTCCGCAGTGGACGACCGGCCGAGGGGCGGTTCCAGACATAAAGGCATCAATGCCCTTGATGGCTGGGAAGAGAATTTGCTCCTCTTTCAGCAGGTGCACCGAGAGTTCTTCAGCGAGCCCGTCAAACAGTTGCCGCAGCTGATTCAGCAGCTCGCCGTGTTTTTCGCCGTGAGCGCGCTGAACCTTCTGCAGCAGTCCGTCGAGACGCAACAGCTGTTCCTTTGTGAAGGCGTGGTGCTTGTCGAGAATATGCTCGGCCAAGACGGTGAGCGTAGCCGCATTCCAGTCCGTCGCAGGCGCCTCTTTTTGCGCGGAATTCCAGGCCTGTTTCAGTTTGTCTTCAACCGTGCGCCACTTCAGCCCGGCCGCCTGCAGGGCGGCGGACAAAGGACGCAGTCCTCCGCAGCAATAGTCGATCCCAAGCTTTTCCAACTGCGACCGCAGCTGAGGGTGCTGTACCACCAGTTCGCGGAGGATTTGCTCCGGGCTGATCTTTAACGGACGGTTTTTTTCTGCGGTTGATTTGTTCATAGCCTCTCCTTTTTCTCTTAATGTTGCGGATATACTACCCGCTTCCTCGCCGCTCCGCCTTGATTTGTATCAAGAAAATCACCAACGAATAAAAAAAACGGCAAATGAAAAATCCAGTCTATCCAGCATACATGGAGAGGTAGGGGTGTTTGAATCCTACCTCCCCGGTTTTACAATTTCTAACTTAAAAACCAGAGCTGTGTCTGCATCAGAGCAGCAAAAACGAATATCTCCCTCTCGGCTTAACGGTAGTTTGCCGCCGTATCTTAAAATGTCAATATATGGGAAGGCGCAGTGCATTGCCATAGGGCATAAATTTCCTCTTTCCGAGTCAAAATCAAAACAATCGCCTAATTTATGTCCTCTGTGGCAACCTTTTTTTCCCAGCCTGTCGATGACTTTAATGAGTATCTTATCCTTCATATAGAACATATCTTTCCGCTATAATTTACTACATTTCATTAGTTTAACCTTAACAATTCCTTCATTCAAAGTCTATGACCGCAAATGGCCGTTGGCTTTTTGAAAACTGGTGAGTTTTGGAACAATCCTTTGCTTAAAAGTTTGATTGTCAGATATCAACCTATGATGCTTTTTTTCATGTCATTCTTCCTTGGGTATTACGCTTTTACATGATAAAAGTACTTTAGTGATATAAATTTAATACTTCAAATCAATGGTGGTAAAGCTATCGATACAAAATTTACAGAGTCATATTTTCAGAAATTTCGTTTGCTTCTGATTTCTGTATTTATGTTAATTGCATTGGTACCGCTGGTGTTTTTTGGCCTTAATGGGTTTTCTAAAGGCAAGCAGATGATTGAAGAGAAAGCGGCGTCCTATTTAACCAATCAGGCCAAAAGAAACGCTGAATCCATTAAACAGTTTATGATAGAGCGGGTGAATGATATTCGTCTAATCATCAGTATTTGGGATATTTCAAAAACAAATTTCAGCGATCATATTGATCAAATAGCCAATGACCAGCATAGACCCTACGTAGACTTTTTCATCATGACGCAATCCGGGCAACTCGTCTTCAGTACAGGAGGAGGAAAGATTAATTCAAAAATTCTGGAGATGGCGGCATACGACACACTATCCTGGCAGGGAATGAAAATGCCAAAAATATTCGGCATGACTAAAGACAATGATTATATTCCTGTATTGATGCTGTCGACCCCCCTGTCATCAGGTACAGCCACAAAAGATAGGCATTTTTTATATTGCCTGATCGACTTTAGATCGATAAGTGTGTTGCTCAGAGACAATAATATGGAGGCTACCGGCGAAGTGTATTTGGTTAACAAAGAAGGATTGTTTTTATCCACATCCCGATTTGGCGCCAAAACCCTTGAAACCAAGATTCCAATGGAAAAACAATTACCCGAAGGTAATTTGCCTGCATATCAGGCCATTGACTATCGGGGTAAATCTGTTTTGCAGGCCAGACGGGATGTCGATCCGTTTGGCTGGATCGTAATGGCAGATCAGGACATGATAGAGATACTGGATAGTATCAAGACTCTGGAGAAAAAAGCATTTTTTTATGCCCTCATAACAGGTGGGCTTGTTTTGGTTTTGGCTTTTTTTATATCAACGTACATTGCAAATATGGTCAAGAAGAAATACCAGCGTGAAAAGCAAATGGAATTTCAGGCGATTCAGAAAGAAAAATTGGCATCTATGGGTCTTCTAACCTCCGGCCTTGCCCATGAATTGAACACGCCTTTGGCAAATGCGCTGCTTTATACGCAAATTGCCCTTGAAGAAATGGAAGAGCAACCTTTTGACAAAGAGAGCATTTCTCAGCATTTGTTGACTGTAATTGATGAAATTAAGCATGGCAGCAGTGTCATAAAAAATCTTCTGTATTTTTCAAGACACACACAAAGTGCGCTGCAAACAGTCAATTGCAATGATCTTCTGACCAAGTTGATGGAAATCACTATTCCTCACTGTAACGCAAAAAATATTCATATTGAGATGACTTTAATGCCTGATATACCCGATGTTCTGGCAGATCCCAGCACCCTGCAGTCCATCGTCACGAATCTTGTGGCAAACGCCATCGAGGCCATGCCTGATGGCGGAGTTCTTAGATTGAGCACTCGCTATATTCCAGTCTTGAAACTGGTAAAAATTGAGGTGATAGATTCCGGTATCGGTATCTGCCGGGAGGATATCTCAAATATATTTAATCCGTTTTATTCAACCAAAAAGCCCGGGGAGGGAACGGGCTTGGGACTTTTCATCAGTTATGAAATGGCAAGAAAACTGGGCGGTGATTTAAAGGTGGTCAGTTCAACCCGGGAGGATGCGAGAAAACCTGGGACAAATTTCACCCTTGAACTTCCAACTGGGGATTAGCAATATATGAGCGTGGTTCCGTTTAAAATATTAATCGTCGAAGATGATGTGACTTTAAACAGAGGCTTGGTACATGTTATTAGAAAAATGGGGTACGATGTATATTCCACAAAGTCCGGAGAGCAGGCCCTGACACAGATCAAGCAGCATTCATTTGATCTGGTGATTTCAGATTTTAAACTACCCGGCATTGACGGTAAGCAGGTTTTAAAAGCAGCAAAAAAATACGATGCCGATATCATGTTTATCATGATCACGGCATATGGCACAGTAGATACAGCCGTTTCTGCCATGAAAGAAGGGGCTGAAGACTATATTCTGAAACCCTTTGATATGGAAGAATTTAAAATTGTAGTCAAAAAGACGTTGGAGAAAAAATCCCTACTCATCGATAATATCCATTTAAAACGTCAATTAAAACAAAAGTATACCTTTGATAATATCATAGGGAACAGCCCCTCAATGATGGAGGTTTTTAAAACTATCCACCATGTAAAAGATTCCAAAAGCACGGTACTGATTCGTGGTGAAACCGGTACCGGAAAAGAACTGGTGGCAAAGGCCATACATTATAATGGAGACAGGGCAGCAAAACCTTACGTCCCGGTCAATTGTGCCGCAATCAATGAGAATTTGATGAGCAGTGAATTATTCGGACATGTTAAAGGCGCATATACCGGAGCGATATCGGATAAGCAGGGTTTTTTTGAGGCTGCTGACAGGGGCACCTTGTTTCTTGATGAAATCGGGGATATTGGCAAAGGGCTTCAACAAACCCTTCTAAGAGCCATTGAGAGTGGAGAAATCCAACCGGTAGGATCATTTAAACGGAAGATCGTTCAGGCTCGAATTATCGCTGCCACTAATAGAAATCTTGAAGATATGGTCGAAAAAGGCCGCTTCAGAGAAGATTTGTACTATAGGCTTAATGTTGTCACCATCAGTTTACCGCCATTGCGTGAACGCATTGAGGACATTGCGCTGTTAGCCTTTTATTTTTTGAGACGTTATGCTGCCCAGAACAACAAACAGATTGATCAAATATCCTACGATGCCTTAAAACTGATGGAAAAATACAATTGGCCCGGAAATGTGAGAGAGTTGGAAAACATTATCGAAAGAGCCACTTTATTCGAAGAAAGCCCTGCGTTAACAGTAGAAAGCCTTCCCAGCATTTTCAGACATTCTATCTCAAGAACCCCTCGCAGGAATATCAATTCATTGGATCAGATGAACAGAACGCACATTGAGGAAGTGTTGGAATCCACCGGAGGTAATAAAACCGAGGCATCCAAAATTCTGGGTATCAATCGTTCTACGCTTTATCGAATTATGAAACGATTCAAAATTCAATGATTACCCCAACGTTCGGGCCAACGTTGGGAATTCATAAAATTATCAGGTCAATCCCCCGGTAATAAAGGAAAGCCCCCTCATCTAAAATCAATTACACACCCTTGGGTGCAATTTGCATCTGTGTTGCATTTTGCGACACAGATGCAACAGTTTTCAATATTCATGTCAATCACAAAGTCTTTTTATTTCAGCATGTTACATAGAATCCAGATCTTGGTACACTCTTTGCTCTTACCATAATCAGAACAGTAAGCAGCGTTTTTATATGAAAGCTAAAATAATTTATTGAATCACTTTGATGCTTCGTTGTGAGTTGAATCTTGGTGCTGATAGACCAGGTCGGCCTATGGCCGTTAATACAGAAAATCCGGGAGGCTGATAGTCAGTCTGTTTTTTAACTGGAGGGATGATGAAAGATCACATTTTTGGAAATCTAATCGACTGGGGTAATACGCTGGACACGCTGCACTTTCTGAGAGATTCGGCAACCCTGGACGATCATCAGGAGGAGCTGATCCGGCTGCTTCGCTATGACAAAAATTGGCGGCTGCGTGAAGCTGCTGTTGAGGCTGCCGTGACATTAAGAAAGCCTTCCATTGAGACGGTAAAACAGATCGTTCAGCTGATTAAACGGGATGATCTTTACTATAACATCCGCATTATGGCGACTGAGGTTTTATCAACGCTGGTTCAGGTTATTATGGAGAACAAAGAGCTCAACAAAAACCTTGTCCGCGTGTTCATCAATGAGACGAACCACGACGTATTGGCATTATTGTCTTCGCCGGTACCGCCGATTTTCCATGATGCGTTGGACGTTACATATGAACAGATCCAAAAGGTTGTTGCAACGGTTTGATTGGCCCGCACTTAGCGTTTTAGAGCAAAAGCGCGCGCCAAGCCAATAATGATCATTAATATGGAGACTATGAACAAGATGCCTTTAAAAGATATGAAATCAGCCGAGAATCTATCAACCTGGTATTTTTGCCCGTATTGCCAAAAACAGTTGTTCAAGGGTAACATTCAAACACTGAGAATGACCTGTCCCGATTGCAACCGGTTCATTGAGTCAGAAGAGACATCCTCTCTGAATTTAAAAAGAAGAGAATCGCAATCAGTCCCTGAAAAACACCCAATCTGATGGAGGATTAATAAAATTATCAGGTTAATCCCCCGGGTAATGAAGGAAAGCCCACTCATCCAAAGACCACGGTTTGAACCATATAAAATTCCAAGCAATAAAAAAACATCATTAAGGGGACAATATGATTTTAAAAAATGAGCAAATGGATCTTTGCATCAATTGTATGAATATTCATTACTGTTTTTATTATAAAAATAAAAAGGAACCAGTCTTGTTTTGCGAAGAATATGCCTTGGAATATGTTTTTAAGGATACTGCAGCATCCTTGAATGATATTAAACAACTCAAAAGAGCTGAGGCGATGTTTTTGACTGGAAAAAACCGGGATTGTTTTATCAGGGGGCGTATAAATGAGTTCATTTTTTCTGACTGGAAGCATAGGCACAAGTGTCCCTCTTAAACGGGTGTGCCCAAAGTGTTTAATTGCTCAATTTGTAGCCTTTAGCAAAAGACATCAATCCGTTGAGTGCAAATTTTGTGGCACGAAGATTCCGCCTGGGAAAGGCAAATAAAACCAGAGACTTTGAAGCTACGGAATCATTTGAATCAATAAATAGCGTGTAATGCAAGGAAACTGAAATGGAAAAGGAAATATTGGTAACGGAGTTTGATTTAAAGCGGCTGGAAAGCCTTTTGGATATGTGCTGGGAATCTACCAGTTTTGATGAAAAAAATTTAGAGTGCCTGAAAAAGAAGATATTCAATTGCATTGTTGTGCCACCTGAATTCATTCCGAATAATATTATTACAATGAATTCGACCTTCACTGTTGAAAATGAGATCACCAAGGAGAAAAAAACCTATACGCTGGTTTTTCCGGAGGATGCAGATATCAGAGGGAACAAGATTTCCATCCTGGCCCCCATAGGTATTGCGATCCTTGGGCATAAAGTGGGTGAGTCCATAGAATGGCTCGCCCCTTCAGGGCCGAAAAAAATGACATTCACAGAGATCCACTATCAACCTGAAACTAGCGGGCAGTTCAATTTGTAATCAAGAGGTTTCATTGAACCCGGATTAAAGCACGGCATGGGATTCCCCAGCAGTGAATACCCTGCCGTGCCTAAATATTTATAAAGGCAGCGGCACAAACTAACTAGAACTACAGCAATACTTGTCTTTTTTCATACAAAAAAGGATGAGAAATTAAAACATTTTAGCTGGTTTAGGGATATACAATACTTCCATCTAACGTAAAAAGCCATGGGCATTGCTACTGATATCATTTTACTCGTTGTTGCGGCATTCTTTTGCGGCCTTGTAATGCAACGAATAGGACAACCCCTGATCCTGGGTTATATTCTGGCGGGTATCCTTCTGGGACCGCATACAGGAGGCGTAACAGTCTCAGGCCTTCACGAAATTGAACTGCTTGCCGAGATCGGCATTGCGCTTTTGCTGTTTGCCTTGGGGCTTGAGTTCTCGCTTAAAGACCTTAAACCGGTGAAGAGAATCGCATTGATTGGAACCCCGATTCAAATTTTTCTCACCATTGGACTTGGCTTCGGAATTGGTA
>NZ_JBFXHE010000209.1:0-7606 GCF_050177295.1 Desulfobacter sp. | reverse complement strand
TGCAGACAAGGATATCAAGCCTGTTGCCGGGAGCGGCAACTTCCTTGTCGCTGATCCGCAGCAGATTAAAATTGTGCCCCCCCCTGACTCTTGATTCAAAATCATCTACTGAGAAGGTGAACAAACCACTGTGGTGACACACTTCGGAAAGCAGATCGCCAATGGTTTGGATACCCTCTCCCGCCGCTCCTGCAATTTTTAGTGTTACATCAGTTTTCATGGATAGTCCTTATGTTGAATGGTTGACAAGTTCTATTATTGACCTAATTTGTCATAAAATCCATCATTAAATAAATGAGAACCATGCGGCAGAAGCATTCACCGCATTCCGCAGTATGAAGAAATACCCCAAATCAATTAACGCCTCAGAATTATTTGTGACTTTAAATATTTATATCGATTTCCTTAATTGTTATAGTTGCTGTTAGCGCTTCAACCATAACTCAGGAAATGAATTTTTCCAGTCTATTTCATCGCTCCCCGACCCAGTCCCCCAAATCCGTTATAATCAGAAAAAAAACAATGACGCCCGTATTTCAGGAACATTAACTTCATTAATCGGGTTGGAGAAAGCCCTGGAGGAAAATGACCCGGAAAAAATTGACATCATTATTCAGCACATTCTTCTGTTGCATAGTATTATTTTCTCTTTTGGCGGAATTCCACTGATCTATTACGGAGATGAGCTTGGCACAATTAACGACTATTCCTATATTGAAGACATCAGCAAAGCCAATGACAGCCGGTGGGCGCACCGTCCTAGAATCGACTGGGAACAAGCCATGCGTCGCAAACAACCGGGAACGGTTGAATATAAGATATTTAACGCATTAAAAAAGATGATCGCCATTCGTAAAAAGGTTTCTGAATTTTCAGATTTTAACAACCGGAAACTGCTGGAGATCAGCAATCCCGAACTGCTGGCCTATGTTCGTTTTAATATCAAAACCCGGAAGAGTGTTTTGGTTGTGGGAAATTTTGACGCACATCCTCAATATCTGAACCTGTTTGAACTTGAAACCCAGGGATTCCAGATGGGCGAACACATAAGAGACCTATACTCTGGAAATACCCCAACCCTGTTCAAGGATCAGCTGGTAAGTAGGTGGATGAAAATAAAACCGTATTCACCTCTCAGTGTTTTTTCAATAAAATGCTATTATTAAGGAATGTTATCAATTTCAAACAAACCATTAAACCGGGAATTATTTCTATCTTGGTACTTACTTCCCCCATACCGATTTTACTGGCTGGACGGCAATTGAGCACCAACCAGGCTATACCCAGCCCAAAACCAAAGTTGAAATACCTATGTTGGTTACACAAACGTTCTTATAAAAAGACGATCAGTCCCTCATCTTCTCTTTCAGTGCCCGGATAATCCCGGAGCAGACCTGGTTGGCATCCGCCACGATGGCCACATCCGCAAGTTTCATCATCATGGCATTGGGATTTTTGTTCACAGCCACAATAAAATCGGCATCCATGAGCGCGGCCGTGTGCTGGATGGCCCCGGAGACCCCGAATGAGAAGAGCACCTTGGGCCGGATATGCTTGCCGGCCTGACCTACCAGGGCTTCGTGACCCACCCATCCGGCATGGACAACAGGGCGTGTGGCCCCGACCTCGGCATTGAGCAGCCCTGCCAGCTCAAACAGTTTTTTAAATTTACCCTTGGACCCCATGCCTCTGCCGCCGGTAATTACAATTTCCGCCTTTTCAATGCCCAGGGCTTTGGCAGGCCGGTATTCCGAATGGGTGCAGCGAACTCGCTCGGTGGGCAGATCTTCGGGCAAATCCAGAGTAACCACCTCGCCCTGGGCCGTATTATCGTGGGGCAGTTCATGGAAGGTGCCGGGTCGCACCGTTGCCATCTGGGGCCGGGCTTTGGGCGTGAGTATCCGTGCAATGAGGTTGCCCCCAAAGGATGGCGCAATCTGAACAAGCAGTCCATTATCGTCTATATCAAGATCAATGCAGTCTGCGGTAAGACCGGTGTCCAGGTGTTTTGCCACCCGGGGTGCCACTTCCTGACCAAACCGGGTGGCCCCGATCAAAATAATATCCGGATTCATCTCCCGGGCCAGCCCTATCAAAAGGTTGGTAAAGGTCTCAATGCCATAGGATTTAAGCCTTGGATGATCAATCACATAAACCCGGTCCGCACCATGGGCAATATATTCCCTGACATATTCATCCACATCATGGCCAAAAACCACGCCGCACACCCGGCCGCCGGTCTTTCCGGCAAGCGCCCTGGCCCTTGCCAGGATCTGAAGCGTGACCCGGTTTTTAAAATAGTTGCGATAGTCCCCAAGCACCCAGATATCTTTGCTGGTTGATTTTTTTGACATGTGCGTCCTCATTTCTTTTTCAAATCTTTGCCCATGGCTGAACTGATAATTTTTCCATAATCCGTAAAGAGCTGATCCACCACGGTTTTAGCGGCGCCTTTGAGCACCCGGCTCTCTTTTTGGGTGGCAGGCGAAAACACATCCAGAATACGGGTGGGCGAATCCTCCAGGGCATTGAAATCGCTGTCCAGTTCAAGGCGATCGGCATCCACAACATCAATTTTGGGAGAGACAAAGGCCCGGGCCACGCCGGCAAGTCCTGCATAACGGGGAACAAATGCGCCCTGGGCAATGGTGACAAGGCCCGGCAGATCCATCTCCAGAGTTTCCATAAAATCATCTACCAGCCGGGTGACAATCAGCGAACGTTGGCTCAACCGGATATCCGATGCCCAGCCGATGGCCGGAAAATCCAGTTCACAGGCCAACTGAGGGCCGACCTGCGCCGTTTCACTGTCACTGGTCTGGGAACCGCACAGCACAAGACCTGTATCCGGCTTAAACATCTTTATATACCGGCCAAGAATAAAAGAGGTAAGGTTGGTATCGGCCCCGGCCATTTTTCGGTCCGTAAGCAGTACACCGTGGTCTGCACCCAGGGACACGGCCTGGTGAAGTACCTCCTCGGCCATGGGCGGCCCCATGGTCAGTGCGGTTACCCGAATCCGGCGATCCTCTGACTGCCCTGTCCTTTGCAGGCGAAGCCCGGCTTCAAGGGCAAGGCGTGAGGCCGGGTCCATCATGCCCTGGGCAAGCTCCCGTTTCAGGGTGCCGGTTTTGGCGTTCCAGGGCAGTTCGGACACCATGGGCACCTGTTTGATACATACGATGATATCAAGTGTATTATTTTCCATAGCTGCGTTTTCTTCCTTAACTGGGCCGGGTAATCAGATGCCTTGCGATAACCATCTTCTGCACTTCACTGGTGCCTTCGTAGATCTGGGTCACCTTGGCTTCCCTGAAATAACGTTCCACATCATATTCCCTGGAATATCCGTATCCGCCGTGGATCTGGACGGCCAGATCCGTCACCGTCCGTGCCGTTTCACTGCAGGAGAGCTTGGCCATGGCCGATTGGGCCCCAAAATCTCCTCCCCTGTCCTTGGCTGCGGCAGCCCGGTACAACAGCAGGCGCGATGACTCAATGGATGTGGCCATATCTGCCAGATAATTCTGAATGGTTTGAAATTTTGTCAACGGGCTGTTGAACTGCTGGCGCTCCTTGGCATAACGCAATGCTGCTTCAAATGCGGCCTGGGCAATGCCTAACGCCTGGGCCGCAATACCGATACGGCCGGTATCCAGGGCAGTCAAACCGATTTTCAGGCCCTGGCCCGGTTTGCCCAGAAGATTGGTTTGAGGTATCCGGCAGTCTTCAAAAAACAGGGAAGAGACCGGATTGGCCCGCATACCGCATAAATCCTCTATTTCACCCACACTGAATCCGGGACGCGTTTTTTCCACAATAAAGACATTGGGCCGGGAGGGTCCCTGTGAATCGGCGTTCACGGCAAACACCAGAACCACATCGCACACCCCGCCGTTGGTGACAAAAATCTTGGTGCCGTTGATGGTATATCCGTCGCCGGTCTTTGTTGCCGTGGTCTCCACGCCACCGGCATCGGAACCGGCATTGGCTTCGGTCAGGCAGAATGCACCGATATGCTTTCCTGCCGCCATGTCCGGGACAAAACGGGCGATCTGTTCCTCGGTGCCAAATCTTAAAATAGGGTATAGCCCCACGCTGTTGTGAACAGAGACGCAAAGCCCGAGTGCCGCGCACACCCGGGATAACTCCTCGATCACAATGGCATAGGAAATGGTGTCAAGACCGGCTCCGCCTAAAGACGGCGGCACCTGGAGGCCAAAATAATTCAAAGGCCCCATCTTTTCAATAATTTCAGTTGGGAAGCGCCCTTCCCTGTCCAGGCTTGCGGCATGGGGTCCGATCTCATTTTCAGCAAATTCCCGCACCGTTTTTCTGACCACCTGATGTTTCATACAGGGGTTAAAATCCATAGCATCACGCCTTTTATCTTCTTAAGGGGAAATAACCCGTAAAAGTAATATAATTCCATAGGTAGGACAGGACTATACCCCATCTGGGCACATTTTCAAGTTTTTAAAAATGAACGCAGCGCAAAAGAAAAAATGCCCTTGGTCATATTTTAGGCCATCCGAATTTTTGGTAGGTTGGGTTGAGGAACGAAACCCAACGCCGATAAGTTGTTGGGTTTCACTTCGTTCAAACCAACCTACGCTGTGGCCGATGTTATGCCAAGCCCGAAAAAATATTATTCGAAATTGTAATAAATAAGCGGGCCCATTCTGACACCACACCACGAAATTACACCCATTCTTTCGAATCTATCCCGCTGCCATACTTTTTTTCCATGTATTTCCGGAGTCTTTTGTAATTATTTCCAATTTTATTATTTGTTGGCATTTTTATTGCTTTAATAAACTAATTATTATTTCCAGGCACGATGCTCCGCTTGTCGGCAACCTTTATATCTTAACGAATAGGAGAAAAAAAATGAATATATCCAACCACCCATGTTTCAATGTCAAGGTAAAAGGTGTTTGCGGACGAGTCCACCTGCCTGTTGCACCAAGATGTAATATTCAATGTAATTACTGCGATCGAAAACACGACTGTGTCGATGAAACCCGGCCAGGAGTAACCGCTGCAATCCTGAAGCCGAGTCAGGCTATGACCTATCTCAAATATGTAATTGAACAAGCGAAAGACATTTCTGTCGTGGGAATTGTAGGACCGGGCGACCCCTTTGCCAATCCCGATGAAACCATGGAAACGCTTCGGTTAGTACAAAGGCAATACCCCGAGATGATTCGTTGCGTGACCACAAACGGTTTGGGTATCGGGCCGTATATTGATGAGCTGGCCGCCATGAATATCAGCCATATCACCATCTCCCTAAACGCAATTGATCCTGAAATTGGATCAAAATTGTATTCCTTTGTTCGTTATGGCAAAAGAACCCTAGGCCCCAAACCCGGCTTCGAAGTTTTGCTGGAAAAGCAGCTTGAGGCAATCATCCGCCTTAAAGAAAAGAATATCATCACCAAGGTCAACACCGTCATTATACCGGGGATCAATGATGACCATATTGAAACGGTCGCCGAAAAAATGGCCCAACTGAAGGTAGACATCCACAACTGCATCCCCTTTTACCCAAATAAGGGGTCCAATTTTGCAAATTTGCCGGAACCATCTGATTCAGCAGTGGAGAATATTCGAAAAAAGGCGGAAAAATACATCCCCCAAATGTACCATTGCGAACGCTGCCGTGCAGATGCCGTAGGCCTTCTGGGGGAGCGCAATAGCCGCAAAATAATTAGAAAACTGCAGGAATGCGCCGAAATGCCGGAGATTTACGGTGATGACCGACCGTATGTGGCAGTCGCCAGCGTTGACGGCCGACTGGTCAATCAACACCTCGGAAAAGCGGAAGATTTATTAATCTATGGTCAAAAAGACAATGGCGGCGTTTATTTTATCGAAGCCCGAAAGACACCCAAACCCGGCGGTGGCACACAGCGTTGGGAGGACTTAAGCAATATGCTCAGTGATTGCAGGGCATTGATGGTCACCGGACTCGGCGACAGCCCTCGCCGTATACTCAAACAAAAGAAAATCGATATTCTAGAATTGGACGGAACAATCATAGAGGCTGCCGAAGCCGTTTTCGAGGGACACAGCAGGGACTTTATGCTCCAACGAGATGTCAAGGCATGCAACAAAAAGAACCCCATGGCCGGCATGGGGAGTGGATTTTGATCCATCCATGGCATAAATATGTCAAAAGAGGTCTATAGACCCGAAAAAATATAAAGAAAAGAGGTTTAACGTGGAAACACTGAAGACAAAATATGGCAAGACAAACGGCTATCAGAATCTGGAAAAATACGCATCGGGCAATCCCGCGTCCCTGATTTTTACCGAACGGTTTGAGATTAAAACACCCGTCGGGGTCATTGTGCCCCAGTATTCAGTAGATGATCATGGAAGACGGGTATTAAAACCGGTTAACTTTTATGATAATGGAAATATAAAAAAAGTACCTCTTCAAGAGGCGGCGACCATTGAAACCAAATACGGAAAAATATCCGCGGAACTGGTCATGTTTTATAATAATGAATTATTGAAAAAACTTTTTCCCCTTAATGGCAAGCTAAGCGGTTATTGGGGAGAGAAAGACGAGTATGCCCTGGCCAAAGAGCTTGAGTTAAAGCTGCCCTGTGGCACAGTTAAAGCGAAGATAATTAATATCGTCTTTTATGAAAACGGCAATATTAAAAGCATCACCTTCTGGCCGCAGGAGACTGTTGAAGCAAAAACACCCATAGGTACAATGCGTATTAGAGTTGGCATTTCATTTTATGAAGACGGTTCCATAAAATCGGCTGAACCGGCTGAGCCTTATACTGTTGAAACAAAAATTGGAAAAATATCAGCCTATGATAATGACCCGGAAGGCATTATGGGGGATATCAACTCTTTGCAGTTTAACAACCAAGGAGAAGTAACAGCGCTAAGCACCACCCAAAATGCCATAATATTAAGAAACGAAGCAGGTGGAGAGGTCAGATATACCCCTTATCAAAAAGAGAGTCTTTGTTCCGAGAACGTAGCGGTAACCATTCCACTCCAAATTGAATTTACAAATGAAACGGTGCGTTTTAACCATAGTGCTTACGAGGAGTATAATTTGTCGGAATGCTCATTCGAAGTAATCGAATATGGGAAAAAAGCAGCAAACCCCTTTTTTATATGTAATTGTAATTAGATCCCTCACCACATTAACCGTAAGGGGATTGAGCATCCCAAGCCTTCCTAAAACCAAAAAAGGCTGCCGGGTTTCGGCAGCCTTTTTCGGAAAAGGAAAAAAAGGAAAAAAGATGAATTTGTTCTCAATCTTATTATAGAATAGTATATAGCAATTGATGTGCCACCATCCCAACAAACTTCGCTTAAAAAGACAACGTACTGTTTTTAATTATTATTTTACATTGAAAAATCATTCCATGGCGTTTTTACAGGATAGATAAGGTAACCTTGAACATCTTTCAGCAGGAAAAAGTTCATTTTTTTGAACATGCGCACAGCATAGTATTAAAATTAAAAACACAACACATTAATAATTAAAACAAAAACATCAATTCACGTTCTTGAATCATATTTTCAGGCCGGGTTCATTATTTTGAACACCAAGAACAATGAATCCGTT
>NZ_JBFXHE010000208.1:0-7634 GCF_050177295.1 Desulfobacter sp. | reverse complement strand
CCAGCCACCAAATATATAGTGGTTCTCAGAATAACTTTCCAATTGCCGTTGTTTTCGAGTTCTCATTGGTTGGGATACTGCCGTAGGCTTTCCCTGTAATACCACCCTTTTTAAATCATCAAACCGGGGAGCAATATTACGTGTATCGCTCGGTTTTCAATTCCTACCGATTCGATTTTTCTTGGGGAGTTCAATAATGGTATTAAACCGGACGAGTAAAATTTTGAAAAACACGACCAATAATTTTTCAATTCATCTCTCCGCTAATCAGACTTTTTGTCCAACAAACGCTGACCAGATTCTTTCACACAGCCATCACCATTTACAGGCTCTCCGAGCTTTTCCGTGGTTGACACTCACCCTAATTTGTAATAATCAGGTTAGCCTCTAAAATGTCCAAAAGAATCCGTTGTCTAGTAACCGTTCACTCCCCTTATTTTAGATTGCGATCCGATTGGCAATGGGATTGATATTCGACTGATTGAACATAAGCCCCATCGCATGGGACAATGTTATCCTTTACGGTGAATATATTCTCGATGAGGATCTTGTCCGCGTATGATAAAATTTGCATCACTTGTGCGAAGATTGCATGGCCGTATGAAAGTTCATACTTCTGCGAAGATCCCAAATACTTTCTAAAAGAGCTGCTTTACCACAGCATGACAGCTTCCAGAAACGCCTGGATCCGGGTGCGGATCTGGCCCATGTTGGATGCCATGCGCTCGGTTTCAAGGAACAGGACCGGTATCTTTTTTTCGGCCAGGCGTTTTTGCTGGTAGTGAAAATCAATCAGGTTGTTGTCGCAGAATTTCAGGGATACGTATATTACGGCATCCACTTTATATTGCCTGATCAGCGCCATCATGTGGTCGAACCGCTTGCCCGAGTCGAACAATGCCGCGCAGGTGGCTTTATCCAAATAGTAATCGGCAAGGGCGGCAAGGGGCTCCTTGTCTTCGTCCACGGAGCCTTCAAAGTATTTCACCCCGTTGCTGGTATCTTCGCATGCCACCAGGCCGCCCATCTCTTCGATCACCCGGATGATATGGGGATGGTCAAAATAGCTGCCGCAGATCATGATCCTGGGTGTGGCAACGGGCTGTTTCCTGGCGTGGCGGGGAAGGTCTTCAAGCAGTTGTGTCATTTTTTCGTTAAAAATCTCCCTGGGGCCGGTCATGGCTGCCTTGACCATGAACATGTGATCTTCACCGGCAATGGGCGGGTGGATGTCGTTGCGCAGATCATAGAGCCGCTGGAGCAGTTCCCGGGACTGGTTATAGACTGACACAGCGTGCCGCAACGCCTGGTCCGTGATTTTAACGTCAAAGCGCTCTTCCAGCACCGCCATGAGATGCTGCATCTCGGTGATGAAATACGCTTTGGTTGTGGCGTCGATCTCCTTGGGAAGGTCCAGCATATGGACGAAATCATTGGACCTGAAGTATTTCCACACATCAAACAGCCGCCGCCGGGCATCACAGACATTGGCAATGACAGCACCGTCCGCGAAATCATGTTTTCCGGCCAGCACCTCTTCCAGGCAGCTCAGCACATAGGGACAAATGTTCCGGTGCATGTAGGCCGAGGCTTTGGTGGTTTTGGTGCAGGTCTCCCCAAAGATCCGGTAGGGAATCAGGCCGGCCGCGTACAGGATCTCTTCAGGGGTATAAATGGAGACCCAGCCGATCTTGGGCCGGCCCTGGGCCTTGAGTCTCTCAAACCGGTTGTGGTGAATATCGGTAATTTCCGTGATGCGGGTCCGCAATTGGGTGTTCAAGGTATCCATATTATTTCTTTTCCATTATCTTTTTTCCATCAGGTTGCGGGCAATCACGGCTGCGCCCAGGGCACCGGTGAGCTGCGGGTTTTCAGCGATTCTCAGTTCAAGGCCCAGCCGTTTTTCCAGCGCTTTGACCACACCGATGTTCAGGGCCACGCCCCCGCTCATGGCAACGGGTTCGACCAATCCGATTTTACCCAGCAGGATCTCTCCGCGCTCCACGATCACGTTGTGGACCCCGCGCACGATTTCCGGCACAGGTGTATCCTCGGCCACCAGGGAAACCACTTCGGTTTCGGCAAACACCGTACACATGCTGCTGATTTCCACATTTTTATCGGTCTGCTGGGATATGGCGCCCAGATCCTCCAGGCGCACCTCCAGGGCCTTTGCGATCACTTCCAGGAAACGGCCCGTACCTGCGGCGCATTTGTCGTTCATGATGAAATTCTCCACCCGGCCGCCATTGCCGATGCGGATGACCTTGCTGTCCTGGCCCCCGATATCCAGGATGGTTGCCACATCCGGAAACAGGAAATGGACACCGGCTGCGTGGCAGGTGATCTCGGTGACATTTTTGCCGGAAAACGGCAAATTGTCACGCCCGTACCCCGTGGTCACCACAAACGCCACATCCTGTTCCGACAATCCGGCCCGGTCCAGCACCTGATGATACACCCGCTCACCCGACTTCCGGCTCCTGCCGCCGGTCAAATCAATGGCAGACCCTAAAATTTTTTTATCATCACCCAACACAACACCCTTGGTGGCAAGGGAACCGGAATCAATACCAATGGTAATCATACCTCACTCCTGTTTTTGAGCATCTCCGCAAATGCGTCCATCCGTATTTTAACCTGGGAAAATGAATAGCCCCGGCTGTCGATGAAGTCACCGTCTATGTCCAGCATGGCCATGCCTGACTGGGTCAGGCGGTCCCTGATAATCTGGTTCACGCTCAGGTGGCGGCGGCAGCCCCACTGGTTGAACCGTATAATCCCGTCTATGCCGTAGGGCTCAAGCACGTCAAATTTTGTATCATCAATGCCGGCAAAGTGAAGCTGCCGCCTGGCCATATACATGTAAGGGTCTTTTTCCGCCAGCAACCCGCCGATATTTTGGGTCATGGCCGGCAAAAGATTTGACATGACTTCCAGGCCGCACCCCTCTTCCATATATCTGATAATTTCATTGTTGTAAAAGGGCATCAGCCCGTCCCATATCACCCGGGGCCTCTCTTTGGCCCGGATTTTCCCCGCGGTTTCAACTGAATCCAGCAGCTCTTCATAGCAGAGCCGGACCCCCTGGGTGGCCCCGGGCGATCCCATCCGGCTCAGGTGGGTGGTGGTGTCGGTGGTGAACTTATGCACCGACGGACAGACCTGGTGGGCCAGGGACAGGGAGATCAGTTTTTCGTAATAGCGCATGGTCTCTTTGGATTCTTCCACCGCGGCTGCAATACGGTCCGGAACAGCCTCGATACCCAGGGCGTTCTCCACCCGGGCCACCATCTCTTTCATGCGTTGGGCCAGGTATTGGGCTGCTGCATTGCCCCGGCGCTCGGGCATATCCAGGAGGAACCAGGGGCAGTCGTAGGCATCGGCCAGGGCGTAGAACATCCTGGCCCCGCTGTCGCAGGGGAAATAGGCAAAGGTAATGAAATCCGGGGTGGGCAGGCAGTTTTCCACGGCCGCGCCCAGCACGCACCGGACCACCGGGCAGATATCCCTGGACAGGTGATTTTTTTCCGCAATATCCAGGAACGCCCCGGCCGCCCCGGCCGCGGCCAGGAAATAGGAGAGAACCTGCCCGTTAAAGGGCACGAAATCCAGGGCCTCCACGATCTCGGAACAGGCCACGTTTCCCACAAACATGACCCGGGAGTCGTCCAGGTAGGCATCCTGGAAACCGCCTGCATTGGCAATTGTCCGCTCCACGGTGGAGGCAGCGCTGTTCTCCGGCAGGGAAAAATCAACTGCCCGACCGGTATTGCCCACGACCCGCATGAAGTTTTCCAACTGGACACTTCTCTTGGATTTGGCCGGCTGTGCCGTTCCACCGGGCAGGCCAAACCCTTTTTTCGCCATCAACTTTTTCAGCAACTTCTCTTTATCAGATAACATATATCTCCTGTCTTCTTGATTTTTTAATTTACCACAAAGCCATCAGCCCTTCGTGTCCTTCGTGATCTTCGTGGTAAAAAAACAAAAAATAATGACCCACCCTACAACTTCCCGGTCAATAAGTCAGGCCTCACCCAGGGCCGCCCGGATCTCCTCTTCGGACATCCCGTCTATCTCTTTTTGCAGGCGCGCGATGGTATCCACCTGTCCTTTCTGGGGCTCATGGGCAATCAGTTTCCGGGTAATGCCGGCAACCGTGGGGGCCTCAAACAGTTCCCGCACGACAATCCTGACTTCAAACAGACTCTGCACACGGTTTACCAGCTGCACCACCAGCAGGGAATGGCCGCCCAGGGCAAAAAAATTATCATGCCGGCCCACACGCGCCACCCCCAGCACTTCTGTCCAGATTTTGGCAACGACCTCTTCCGCGGGCGAAGCCGGTGCCTCATACCCTTTGGTGGCAGTTAAACGTTCCGGTTCAGGCAGTTTCTTCCGGTCCACTTTGCCGTTGGGGGTCAGGGGCAGGGAGTCAAGCAGTGTAAAATGGGCAGGGACCATATAATCGGGAACGCTTTGCCTGAGCCATTCCTGCAATTGGGCGGCCAGGGCGGGGTCGTCCAGCTTCCCTTTCCAGTCCCCTGTTATGTAGGCTGCCAGCCGTTTGTTATCCCCCTCTTCCACCAGCATTGCCACGGCATCCCTGACTGCCGGGTGCCGGCGGAGCACGGATTCGATCTCCCCAAGTTCAATGCGGAATCCCCGCAGCTTGACCTGGTGGTCCATCCTGCCCAGGAACTCGATATTGCCGCTGGGAAGCCACCTTGCCAGGTCACCGGTTTTATAAATCCGCTCTGTTTTCCCCGGGATATTTACTTCGATAAATTTTTCAGCAGTCAGTTCCGGGCGGTTGAGATAGCCCCGGGCCAGCCCCGCGCCCCCGATGCACAGCTCGCCGGGAACGCCCGGGGGCAGCGGCTGAAGATGCGGGTCCATGATGTAGATCCGGGTGTTGGGTATGGGCCGGCCAATGGGTATCGCGGCCCCCCCGCCAATATGGGCGGGTTGGATGGGAAAAACCGTTGCCGCCACCGTTGCTTCCGCCGGGCCGTATGAATTCAGCAGCACCGGAAACGGCCCGAAAAGTTCCAGCCATTGTTCAACATGTTCAGCAGAAACCGCCTCACCGCCGATCACCACCAGGCGGATACTTTGGGGCCATAGTTTTCGAATGGCGGGCAGGTCTGTCAGCAGGCTGTGCCAAAAGGCCGTGGGCAGGTCCAGCACAGTCAGCTCATGGGCCGCGCAGGCTGCCAGGAATGCTTTGGTGGATCCGATCATCTCCTGGTTGCGCAGGATGAGCCCAGCCCCCGCAACCAGGGTCATGTGGATCTCTTCCACGGCGGTATCAAAACTGAGCGAGGCAAACTGCAATACCCTGTCACGGCTTGTCAGGTCATACATATCAATGGACGACCGGATAAGATTGCTTAAGCCGGAATGATGGATCATGATCCCTTTGGGGTTGCCGGTGGTGCCTGAGGTGTAGATCACATATGCCAGGTCAGCCGCATCAATGTTCATGGCCGGATTTTGCCGGGGGTGGCCGGCCAGGTCCAGCGCATCCAAAGAGACCACCGTAAAAGCCTGTTCCGTTTCCCCCAGGGACAGCCGTGGCTTCAGGGCGCTTTGGGTCAGTACCAGGGCCACGCCGCTGTCATCCAGGATATGGCGGATACGGGCCCCGGGATAGGCGGGGTCAACCGGCACATAGGCGCCCCCTGATTTGAGGATGGCCAGGATAGCGATGACCATTTCCGGGGAACGGTCCATAAATACCGCCACCCGCGGATTATGCCCTGTTTTAAATTCAGGAAGCGATAACAGAAGGCTGGCGGCCTGGTTGGCCTTTTCATTCAGTTGCCCGTATGTCAGCCGGTTTTCTTCACAAATCACGGCAATGTGGTCAGGTTGCTTTGCTGCCTGTTGTTCAAACAGGCGGACAATGGTCTCCTTTGGCACATCCCCGGCCGTGTCATTCCAGGACTGCACCAAGGCCGTCTCCTTTGCGGTGAACATGGGCAGGCGGCTGGCCAATTGGTCCGGGTTGTCTGCCATGGCCTGCAGCAGCACCTGGAAATGGCCGGCCATCCGCTCAATGGTGGATGTCTGGAACAGGTCGGTGGCATATTCCCACCAGCAAATCAGTTCCCCGTCCCGCTCCTCCACGTTCAGGCTCAAATCAAATTTGGCAATGGGATAATCAACAGGCAGGGAGGTGACTGCCAGGTCCGGCAGGTCCGGTGGGACCGGGTCATTGTTCTGCAGTCCGAACATCACCTGGAACAACGGGCTGTGGCTCAGGCTGCGGGTGGGTTTCAGCCGTTCCACCAGCATCTCAAAGGGAATATCCTGGTGGGAATAGGCCTCCAGGCAGGTGGTGCGGGTGTCTGCCAGCAGGCTGGCCACGCTCTGGCCCGGATGAAGCCGGCCCCGCAGCACCAGGGTATTGACGAAAAACCCGATCAGATCATCGGTGCTGGTGTGGATGCGGTTGGCAATGGGGGTGCCCACGCAGAGATCATCCATGCGGCTGTACCGGAAAAGCAGGATGTAAAACCCGGTGAGCAGGGTCATGAAAAGGCTCACGTTCTGCTCCCGGCTCAAGCCGTTGAGCGCTTTTGCCAAATCCTGCGGCAAAGCCGTGAAATAGTGGGCGCCTCGATAGCTTTGCAAGGGGGGTCGGGGGGTGTCCAGGGGCAGTTCCAGCAGTTCCGGGGCCCCGGCCAGCTTCCCGTGCCAATAGTCCACCTGCCGTTGCAGGACCTCGCCTTGCAGCCACTCCCGCTGCCAGGCCGCGTAATCACCGTACTGAATGGCAAGGGGAGGCAGGTCCGGCGCTCTGCCCTGGGCAAAAGCAGTATAGGCCTGGTGCCAGTCCCGCATGAATACACCCATGGACCAGCCGTCACTGATGATATGGTGCATGTTCAGCAGGAGTACCGATCTTTGCGCTGTAAGACGCAGCAGGTCAGCCTTGAACAGGGGACCCTGGTCCAGGTCAAAGGAGATGCCGGCATGGCGCCGGGCATGGATTTGGATCGCATTGTCCTGGTCCGCCGGGGACAGTCCGGCCGGATCTTGAAGGGTCAGGTCGTGGATGGCCAGAACCTTTATTTCGCCGGGGGCATGGATTTGCACCACGGGTTGTCCGTCCCGGGTGGGAAAGGTACTCCTGAGCGCGTCATGGCGGCAGACCAGCCACTCCAGGCTGCGCTCCAGGGCCCCGACATTCAGCTCCCCCCTCAATTCCAGGGCCGCCGGCATGTTGTACACATCAGGGCCGCTCTCTTCCAGCTGATTGAGGAACCACAGGCGCTGCTGGGCAAAGGAGAGGACCTGGCAAGCCCCATCCGGCTGTTTGCGGATGGCAGGCAGGCTGGCCGGGGCGTTGGCCGTGTCAATGGCATTGGCCAGCGCATCCAGCCGGGGATGCTCGAAAACCGCGCTCACCGGCAACTCCACCTGGAACTTGTCCCTGATCCGGGCAATGAGCCGGGTGGCGGACAAGGAGTGTCCGCCCAGGTCAAAGAAGTTGTCATGGCGATGCACGGTTTCCCGCCACAGCAGTGTGGCCCAGATGCCGGCCAGGACCTCTTCGGTGGGGGTGGCAGGTTTTTCTCCGGTCACGGTTTCCGCCCCGGGCAGGGGCAATGCCCTGCGGTCAA
>NZ_JBFXHE010000207.1:0-7730 GCF_050177295.1 Desulfobacter sp. | reverse complement strand
TATTCTGCCGGCCAGCACCTGTGCAAGGTCATGATCATTCCCCTTTGAATCAATCTTACGCCATTGGGATACACTTGCCTGGGGGTCGCAGTCAACCAGCAGCACTTTTTTCCCATAAAGTGCCACAGAGGCGGATAGGTTAAGGGCTGTGATGCTCTTTCCGGTGCCACCCTTCAGTCCTGAAATAGTTAATACATGTCTCATTTTTTTATCTCTTTAGCATGCTCATAAAAAATTCATCAACGTCAAATGCTCTATTATCAGGGCTTTCATCTGTAGTCAGCAGAAGAATTCTTTTTTATTTTTGCCTTAAGATCAAAATTTTTGTGCAGTTGAAATATATTTTATCTTATATCATGATATATTTATAAAAAGCACGTAAAAACCTGTATTTGGGCAAAAACGCATATCATCCCGGATTCAGATGCCTTTATAACCTAGTATTATTCAGTCTTTCAAGACTGTTTAAAAGGAGCATTTTAAGGTTTGGCCAATGTATCCATAACCCTGTCCGGCATTACCGAGGCATTGGAAAATCTTAACTACCGCCCCGGATCTGTCAAGGATACGGCTGTTCGGGCCATATTTGCCTATTATGACTCCGAAGATAGTATTCAGGACCTTTTGTCCATTGACGGGGACAGTATTATCCGCCAGATCTGGGATGTCGGAGATGATCCTGCAAAAATAAAATCCAAAAGAAGAAATTTTTCCAGTCTTAAATCCTCCATTAATGCCGACTTGAAAAAGTTGTCCCAAAACGGCCTTAATTCTGAGGACATAACCCTGACCCAGTCCAATGTCTTTGATATGACAGAGGATGCTAAAACCAGCCTTTTGCAGTCTTTCAGTGATGCTGTAAAAACCGATGGATTTGATCTTACCAAAGCTGTTGGTGTGCTTAACGCCGTGGCTGAGTTCCTGAATAAAATTCAGTCTCCTGATGCCGACAATGAGTCCGTTGATATCATAGAAGAGATTAAAAAGGTGCTGGACCGGCTTGGCTCCGGAATCTTTGATGACCACGAAGGGGCTGGCAGTGATGGTGACGGCCCCCTCGAAGATGAGGGTGAGATTGAGGAAATTGATGATGAAGAAATCGAAGAAATCGAACTTGATGAGGATGAAGACCTTGAAGAGATAGACGAGGAACTTCTTGATGGCGATATCCAAGAGATTGATGATAATGCTGAAATAGATAATGCTGAAATAGAAGAGGTTGACGATGACGCGCTTGAGGAAGTCGAGGAGATAGATGAGGACCAGGATATCGAAGAGGTCGAACTTGACGAGGATGAAGACCTTGAAGAGATAGACGAGGAACTTCTTGATGGCGATATCCAAGAGATTGATGATGATGTTGAAATAGATGATGCTGAAATAGAAGAGATTGACGATGACGCGCTTGAAGAAGTCGAGGAGATAGATGAAGACCAGGATATCGAAGAGATAGAACTTGACGAGGATGAAGACCTTGAAACGTTGGAAGAGATTGATGAGAACACGGAAATAGAAGATGTTGAGCTTGATGATGATGAGTTCCTGGAAGAAATAGAAGACATTGAGCTTGACGAGGATCAGGAATTAGAAGAAGTTGATTTAGGTGAAGATGAAGACTTAGAATCGCTTGACGAGCTTGATGAAGAAGAACTCAAAGTTCTGGAGGAATTTAGAAAAGCCCGGGAGCTTGCCGAACAGTTTGACGATGCTTTGGGAGAGCGTGAAAGAAAATTTAATGCTTACATTAAGATCCCCGCAGGTACCTATACCATTGGTACGGACAAATCCTTGAAATCCAGTATGGCATTACAACCCTTTAATATGCCCACGGTGTATATGGGCAAATATCCGGTGACCAATGCGTTATTTGAAATTTTTATTGAACAGACCGGATATGTCACCACAGCTGAAAGAAAAGGTGTCGGAACGGTTTACCATTCCCGGTTTAAAAAACAAGGGGAAAAAGTAACCTGGAGCAAACAGGCCGGGTCTTCCACTGTTAAAGGGGCCTGCTGGTACCAGCCGCTGGGACCTGGCTCCACCCTTTACGGCAAAAGGAACCATCCCGTGGTTCAAATCAGTGTGGATGATGCCTTTGCCTATGCCGCCTGGATCGGCCGGCGTCTGCCCACGGAAGCCGAGTGGGAGGCTGCTGCCCGCACGGACATGGCTTTAAAATACCCTTGGGGCAATCAGTTTGATCCGGGAGCATTGAACATTGAATCTTCAGGCCTTGCAGATACAAGTCCTGTGGACAGCTATGACCATGCCGCCAATCTTTTCGGCATGGCTGATATGCTGGGCAATGTAATGGAATGGACAGCTGACACCCAGCCCCCCCCTTTTGCCACCCATAAAAACAAGTTGTTCAATGTGGCCAAAGGCGGGGCCTGGAATGCCAAGGACTCAGTCACCATCAGCTCCCGGGGCCTGTTCCCTTTGGACGCCACTGCCAGCATCATCGGCTTTCGATGTATATCCGAGCTTTTCCAGTAACAAGCCATGAAGGATGAGACCATGCATGAACTGGCAGACGCATATATGGATTATCTGACCATAGAAAAAGGGCTTTCTGCCAATAGTATTACAGCCTATGGAACAGATATGTCCTCATATATCAATTACCTGGGTGACAACGAAATCGAGAATATCTGCGATGCAGACACCACAGCCATTCTTGGATGGCTGGTCCACCTGACCCGCCAGGGCCTGTCAGCCAGATCCAGGGCCAGACACCTGATCTCCATCAGGGGATTTTATAAATACCTGGCAGGAGAGAAGCTGATATCCGCCAACCCCTTAAAAGATATTGATATTCCAAAAACCGGCCAGCATCTGCCGGGTGTTATCTCCGTACATGAGGTGGAACTTCTTTTGAACGCCTGTGATGCCACAACATCTAAAGGGCAAAGAAATCTTGCCATGATGGAGATCATGTACGGGGCCGGGCTTCGGGTTTCAGAGCTTGTATTTTTAAAGGTGGTTGACGTGAATCTGGACGCCGGTCTTGTCAGGGTTATGGGCAAAGGCGCCAAAGAGAGAATTGTCCCCATTGGTTCAAAGGCCAAAACAGCCGCAAGGCTTTGGCTGGACCAGGGGCGTCCCATGGAATTAAAGCAGCTTTCAAGTGACTTCCTGTTTATTGCAAGGGCAGGCAAGCCCATGACCCGCCAGGGGTTCTGGAAAATTATAAAAAAACACGCGCTTGTTGCCGGCATTGCCCGTCCTGTCTCCCCCCATACCCTGCGGCACTGCTTTGCCACCCACCTGATAGAGGGTGGGGCAGATCTGCGGTCGGTCCAGACCATGCTTGGCCATTCCGATATTTCAACCACCCAGATTTATACCCATATTTCACGGGACCACCTGATTAAAATGCATCATGAATTTCATCCCAGAAAATAGTGGCGAAAAAAAGTTTAAACCTTGCACACTTGGTACCTGGATGATAGATTCTCAACCTCGTTTAGAAAATTCCCAGGTGCTTTAGGGGATAAACAAATTTTGTTCAATGCAGATACGCCCACTTAAATAAAATGATTGATGCCATTTTAAATTCGTTAAAAAAAAATAGTCACACCATGCTTGCCATGGACAACAACTATGCCCCCAAAGCCTGGATTATTGCTGAACTGTTTTGCCGCCTGAACCAGCCTTTGGTCATTGTTTTGCCGGATGCAAAAACAGCCTGGGCGTTTATTTCCGATCTTCAATTTTTTATGCCGGCCAACCGGCAGCGCATCATTTTTTTCCCCGGCAGCCATTATCCGGGCGCCAAAAACATTTCCTTTCATAAAGATACGTCAGCCGCAAGACTTGCGGCCCTGTTCAGCATTAGTGAGACAATCCGGGACAGGTTTCTTCTGGTGACTTATGTTGATCCGCTTTTATCTTTTCTGATGCCCAGGGAAGTGATGACAAACAGTTTTGAACTTGTCATGACCAATGAAGAGATTGACAGGGCCGGGTTGCTGGAAAACCTTGAAGCAAGCGGTTATACCAGGGCCACCCTTGTTGAGGACCCTGGTGAGTATGCTGTCAGGGGCGGTATTGTTGACATATTTTCCCCGGGGCAAAAACAGCCGGTGCGCCTGGAGTTTTTCGGGGATCTTGTGGAATCCATACGCCATTTTTCTCCTTATACCCAGCGCGGCACAAAGGAACTTGCTGAAATCATGATTGTCCCGGCCACGGAAGCTGTGATCACAAAGCAAAGTTTGCCCCATGTCCAGGCCCGCCTGCGCCAGGCCGGGGCCCGGGCCGGGCTCACGGCGGACGCAATCCGGGATTACGTCAACCAGATCCGGGACAACGGGCGGTTTGACGGCATCGAGTCCATGCTGCCCATTGTGTATGATTCCCTGGGCACACTGTTTGACTACCTGCCGGAAAATACCTTTTTCATCCTGGATGATGCAGGTGTGCTGCCCACAAAGGCAACGGAGTTTCATGACAGTTTAAAGCATAATTTTAATGCCCTGGCGGATGAAAAAAGATTAAGCCTGCCACCGGAATCTGTTTGCCGGGACTGGCAGGACGCCGAAGAAAAAATTTTTGCATCTAAAACGCTTTGTTTTAAACAGATTATGCTGGAACCGGACAGGGATAAGGCAGAAATCCTTTCCCTGAAGTGTTCAGATAACCGTGCGCTGTCAGAATCCTTGCAGAATAGGACAAAAGAGACCACGCCTTTAACTCCTTTGGTGGAATGGATTGCGCAACAGCAGCAGAATGTTCAATACATTTTATTTGTGCTCAGCCAGGATGCCCAGGCAAGGCGGTTGAATGCCCTTCTTGCACCCTATGGTATAGAACCGCAATTTTGCGGGAATTTCAGTTGTCTTTCTGACAAGACGCCGGGCATCTATTTTACCGTGGGCACGTTGAGCAGCGGCTTTATCCCGGACCTGGAAAATTTCAGCATTGTGACCGAAGATGAAATCTTCGGCAGAAAACGCATCCGGCGCAGGGTGTCGGCAAGGCGGGATTTAAAAGCGGAGTTCATTGCCCCTGAAGAGCTGAAAAGTGGAGACTTTATCGTTCATATAGAACATGGGGTAGGGCGGTACGAGGGCCTGTTCAGCCTTACTGTATCCGGCATCACCCAGGATTTTATTCTGGTGGTTTACCAGGATGATGACAAGCTCTATGTTCCCGTGGACAGGATGGAGGTCATCGGCAAATACATCGGGGTGGACGGGTACACCCCTGTGCTTGATAAAATAGGATCCAGATCCTGGACAAATGCCAAGGCCAAGGCCAGGGCCGAAGTTGAAAAAATGGCAGCAGACCTGCTTGATCTGTATGCCCGGCGTAAAGTGGCCAAAGGATTTTCATTCAGCCGTCCGGATAACTATTACAATGATTTTGAAGCCGGATTTCCCTATGAAGAGACAAGGGATCAGCTCCGGGCCATAGATGATGTCCACCTGGATATGGAAAAGGATACGCCCATGGACCGGCTGGTCTGCGGGGACGTTGGCTATGGAAAAACCGAAGTGGCCATCCGGGCCGCGTTCAAGGCGGTGAACGACGGCAAACAGGTGGCCCTGGTGGTGCCCACCACCATCCTGGCCGAGCAGCACCTGAGCACGTTTCGGGACCGTTTCAAGGATTATCCGGTAATCACCGAATGTCTGTCCCGTTTCCGCACACGAAAGGAGCAGACCGATATTTTAAAAAGAACAGCTGCCGGTGCGGTGGATATTGTCATTGGTACCCACAGGCTTTTGCAAAAGGATGTGGTTTTTAAATCCCTGGGCCTTTTAATCATTGACGAGGAGCAGCGGTTCGGGGTCAAGCACAAGGAAAGGTTGAAACAGAAACGGGCTGCGGTGGATGTGCTGGCACTGTCTGCCACACCCATTCCAAGAACCCTGCACATGTCTTTGACCGGGATGCGTGATATCTCAGTGATTACCACCCCGCCTGCAGACCGTCAGCCCATAATTTCATACATCACCAAATATGAAGATGCCGTGGTCCGGGAAGCTGTTATCAAAGAACTGGACAGAAAGGGTCAGGTCTTTTTTGTCCACAACAACATCAAAACCATATTCAAGACCGCAGAAAATATACAAAAACTGATTCCCGATGCAAAGGTCGGTGTGGCCCACGGCAGATTGTCCGAAGCCGAACTTGAAAAGGTGATGGAAAAGTTCATTCATCAGCAGATCAATGTGCTGGTCTGCACCACCATTATTGAATCAGGTCTGGACATACCCAGTGCCAACACCATGATTATAGACAAGGCAGAGCGTTTCGGCCTGTCCCAGATCTACCAGCTGCGCGGCCGTATCGGCCGGGGGAACAACCAGGCTTACGCGTATCTGTTTATTTCAGATGAGTCCCAGCTCACCAAGGATGCAAGAAAGCGGCTGGCAGCACTCATGGAACACCGGGATCTTGGCTCCGGCTTCCAGATTGCCATGAAAGACCTTCAGATTCGCGGGGCAGGTACGGCCCTGGGCGCTTCCCAGTCCGGTCATATTGCAGCCGTGGGATATGATATGTTTCTGAAACTTTTGGACCACGCAGTCAAAGATATGAAGGGCGAGCATGCAACCGAGCCCCTGGAACCTGAAATCAACGCATCCATGTCTTCGGGGTTTCCTGAGGATTACATTGAATCCGTGGAGCAGCGTCTGACAATTTACCGAAGACTGTCAAGGATGACCCGGGTATCGGATATCGCAGACATGAAAAAAGAGTTGGAGGACCGGTATGGCACGCTGCCAAAACCTGCTGAAAACATGCTGCTTAAAATTATGCTGAGAATTTTTGCCATCAAGGCCGGGGTCAAACGTCTGGATGTTACCGCGGATGTGCTGGTCCTGGAGTTTTCCCCTGACCATATGACCCGCTCCCTGACTGACATTGAAACTGTGCTGAAAAAAACAGTGGCTGCAACCTTTGTCAAAAAAACATGTGTCCGGATCCAGCTTGGGAACAAACGCAGTAATATTTCAAGGGCGTTGCTTGAAACAAAGCAGATTCTTTCCTCTATTTCCGGTGCCCTTTCACCGGCATGAACCTGATCCTTGTTTGCCTAAGGTTTTTTATTTGCCCCGCTGATCTGCCATTGCTGACATTAAGGCCCGGGTGCCGGGTCCGGGCATGCCGGTGCCGATAATATGGTCATTTACCTGAACCACAGGCACAATGCCTTTGTTGGTTCCGGTGATGAACAGTTCAGAGGCAGACACCAGGGTGTCCAGGGAAATATCCTGTTCAGATACGGGAAACAGCTTTTTCCCAAGGGCCAGAACGGTTTTCCGGGTAATGCCCTTGAGCACCCCTTTTCCCGGTGTAACCAGGGTGCCGTCAAACAGGGCAAACAGATTGCTGGTGGTGCCTTCAAGAACCATGTTGTCCCGGGTCATATACAGGGCCTCCACAGCGCCCCGGGCCTTTGCCTTTTTCAAGGCCAGAACAGCAGGGATGTAATTGGTGGCCTTGGCATCGGGAATAGCACGCTGCTGGACAAAGGTGATCACTTTAACGCCTTTTGTATACCAATGGGCAGGCAGGGCAGGAATATCCGTTACCAGAACAATCAGCCGCGGATGATCAGCCGGGCTGAAAAAATCAGGGCTGGATCCGCCCGTCACAAGGATGCGGATATTGGCCTCGTCCATAGGGGCATTTTTTTCAAGAACGTTAAAAACGATTCTCTTGATCTCCGCCTTGGTCCATGCCGGTGTAAGACCGATTTTTGTGACCGATGACAA
>NZ_JBFXHE010000206.1:0-7752 GCF_050177295.1 Desulfobacter sp. | reverse complement strand
TATGGTGCCTACCATCACATCCACATCCATGGCAAGCCGGAATCCGCCCCCTTAAAAACAGTGGATGTCGTGGGTGCGCTGTGTGAGAATAATGACAAGTTTGCCCTCCAAAGGCAGTTGCCCGAAACCCGGAAAGGAGACATCCTGATTATCCACGACACCGGGGCCCACGGACATGCCATGGGCTTTAACTACAACGGCCAGCTTCGTCCCAAGGAACTTCTGCTTAAAACCGACGGCAGCATTGAACTGATCCGAAGGGCAGAGACCATGGACGACTATTTCGCCACATTAAATTTTGAGCCCCAAACCATCACACCGGGACATCCCTGATGCTGCCCGGAACCGGAAACAAAATAAAATAATTGATTATCAATCAAATTTATGGTTTGCTTTAACCCGTACATGGGCCCAAAGATTTCGACTCTGGCATTGACCCGGCAGGAGAAATAGCATGGATTTAAAACAGATCTGCCCTGATAAGCTGCTTACGGCTGAAGCAAGTGTAAAAAAAATTCGCAATGGTTCCAGGGTATTCATCGGTACCGGATGCGGAGAACCCCAGCAGCTGATCCGGGCTATGGTCGAGAACCAGTCCCTCCAGGACATTGTTGTTTATCAGATGCTGTCAACCACCCTGGCGCAATATCTAAATGATGACAATTTTTCGTCCCGGTTTTCCATTAAACTATTCTTTATTTCCGTTCTTATGCGTAAATTTGCCTTTGAAGGAAAAATTGATTATATCCCGGCCTACCTTTCCCAGATTCCAAAAGTTTTCCGGAATAATGAAATCGGCCTGGATGTTGCCCTGGTCCAGGTCAGCCCGCCGGATGCCCATGGTTACTGTTCTTTAGGCATTTCTGTGGATATCACCCTTTCGGGAATGAAAAATGCTCAAGTTACCATTGCCCAGGTCAATCCCCAAATGCCCAGGACCTGGGGAGATTCTCTGGTGCACATCGATGATATCGATTATTTAGTGGAATACGAAGAACCGCTTCTGGAATCCCTGCCCAAGACCAAAAACAAAACCGTGGTTGAACGCATCGGCCATTATGTCAGCCAGCTGGTGGATGACGGTTCCACACTGCAGATCGGTTTCGGGCATCTGCCCCATGCTATCATGCCTTATCTGGCCGGCAAAAAGGACCTTGGTATCCATACCCAGGTCATCACGGACGGCCTTCTGCCCTTATTCAAACAAAAGGTAATCACCAACCGCAAAAAAAACTTTCTCCCCGAACGGGCCGTTGCGTCCCTTTGCATGGGGTCAAAGGAACTATATAACTATATAGCTGACAACCCCATGTTCTATTTCAGGTCCTCTGAATTTGTGAACGATCCCAATGTCATTGCCAGAAATGATAACCTGATCTCCATCAGTTCAGCCCTGGAGGTGGATCTGACAGGCCAGACATGCACGGACTCAAAAGGGTATCTGTTTTATTCGGGCATCGGTGACCAGGTGGATTTCATCAGGGGATCTGCCATGTCCAAAGGCGGGTTTTCCATTGTCATCATCCCGTCCACGGCCCAGAACGGCCAGGTATCCAGAATTGTGACTCATTTAAGCGAAGGCGCCGGGGTTGCCACCACCCGGGGTGACATTGACATTGTGGTCACTGAATACGGTATTGCAGAAATCCGGCGGAAAAGCATTTTCCAGCGGGTTATGGAACTGGCCCAGATTGCCCATCCCAAATTCCGCAAGGAACTCATTGAACAGGCCAAACAGCGCCATTATATTTTCAGCGACCAGTTGCCGCCCACAAACCAGGACCTGCTGTTTCTCAATGCCTATAAATACAACAGGCTATTGCCCGGCGGGAAACAGTTGGAAGTCAGGCCGCTTCAGCCCTCGGATGAATTCGAATCCAGAAATTTTTATTACTCCCTCCAAGAAGATTCCATCTATTTTCGATTTTTTAACAGGCGCAAAGTTTTCTCAAGGCGCATGCTCCAGCAGATGTGGGCCCAGGTGGATTACAGCCGGAATATGACCCTTATTGCCCTTATGCAGCAGGGCAAACGCAAACAGATTGTAGCTGTGGCATCTTACGCAGAAGTGAGTCCCCAAAATGCGGAAGTGGCATTCCTGGTTCAAGAGGATTTACATGGACAGGGGATTGCTACCTTTTTGCTGAACTGCCTTGAAAAAATCGCCCGCCAGAACAATTATTCCTGTTTCACTGCCCTTGTCCTGGCCGAAAACCGGAAAATGCTCAATGTGTTTAAAAACACCTACCCCCACGCAGAATTTATACGGGGGGAAAGCGGGGAAATTGAAGTGACCATGCCCTTTGCCATCATCGAAGAACATAATACGGTTAATGATGATGATGATCTGCCCCCGGAATAAAGCTGACAACCTCCCCCATGACGGATAATCGTCCCTTTTTGATACTGGCCCCGTTGCAGGGGTTCACCGATGTGGTGTTCAGGCAGGCATATGTCCGGCATTTCACCGGCATTGACCAGGCCATGGCCCCGTTTATCTCCACCATGGGCAGCAGGCGCCTGAAACCGGCCAGACTGAAAGACGTGGATACGAATCTGAACACAGCCCTTCCTGTCATCCCCCAGATCCTGGGAAATAATCCGGATGATTTTATCTATCTTGGGAATTATCTTTTTGACATGGGCTATGCCCAGGTGAACTGGAACCTTGGGTGCCCCCATTTAAAAATTGCAAAAAAACAGCGGGGATCAGGCCTTTTACCCCACCCGGATAAAATAGACGCCTTCCTTTCCCGGGTCATCCCGGCCATGAAGCCCACCCTAAGCGTCAAAATCCGCCTGGGCCGTAAAAATAAGGAAGAGATCCTGGACCTGATTGCAATGTTCAACACCCACAAGCTTGACGAAATCATCCTGCACCCCAGAACCGGGGAGCAAATGTATACAGGCTCCGCTGATGTTGACGCGTTTGAAAAGGCCATGAACGCCTGTGACCATCCCATGGTCTATAACGGAGATATTGTGGACAGGGCATCATGGGAAAAAATCCAACAACGTTTTCCGAAAATCAACCGCTTCATGGTCGGCAGAGGCATTCTTTCCAACCCCTTTTTGCCCGAGCAGATCAAAGGGTTGAAAACCGATCCCCACCACATTGACGTCCCAAAAAATAACAGCCAAACGCGTGAACGATTAAAAACCTTTCATACGGATCTTTTTAACAGTTACAAACAGGTCTTTTCAGGCCCGGGGCACCTTATCGGGCGCATGAAGGGATTCTGGAACTATCTGGGGCCCTCCTTTGAAAACAGCAAAAAACCGTTGAAAAAACTGCTCAAGTCAAATTCGGAGCAGGACTACTCAGACCGGGTCAGTGAATTCTGGGAAATGGACCTAAAATTCTGCCCGGACAGGATAGAATGACACGCATACGCTCCGCTAATGAGCCGCCCAAACACGGGTTTCGGTTTAGGCACTTACTAAGTAGGTGGATGAAAATAAAACCGTATTCACCTCTCAGTGTTTTTTCAATAAAATGCTATTATTAAGGAATGTTATCAATTTCAAAGAAACCATTAAACCGGGAATTATTTCTATCTTGGTACTTAACAGCAAGACTGGAAGCAACTTATGCTTGAGGTCCAAGGTCTGGCCAAGTCATTTGGTTTGCAGGCCATTTTTAAAAATTTCAGCCTGGATCTGCCCCAGGGGTGGTTTACGGTGCTGGTGGGCCCGTCCGGGTGCGGAAAATCCACCCTTTTTGACTGCCTGACCGGCATGGTCTGCCCGGACCAGGGCCGGATTGTGTGGCAGGGCAACGCCACTGCCCACCTTGGCAGCCTTGCCGCCTATATGCAGCAAAAGGACATGCTGCTGCCCTGGCTGACGCTGGGAGAAAACACGCTTTTGCCGGTGCAGGCAAAGCCCCGGGCTCTTAGGGATATGAAACAGGCAACGGAAAAACTTGCCCGGATCTTCAAAAAAATCGGGCTTACAGGATTTCAGACCCATTATCCCGACCAGGTATCCGGCGGCATGCGCCAGCGATGCGCCCTGGCCCGCACCCTGATGTTTGACCGGGATCTGGTCCTGTTGGATGAACCCCTGTCCGCACTGGACGCCATTACCCGCCGGGAACTGCAAGGTCTGCTGCTCATGCTGCAAAAAGAGTTCGGCAAAACCGTTCTCATGATCACCCACGACATTGAAGAGGCCCTGACCCTGGCAGATGACATCATCCTTTTAGGTCCTGCCCCCATGACCATCCTGGATCGGTTCCAGCCCAGGGCATCCAAACCCAGGGACTTCAGCCTGCCGGAATTCATGGACATCAAAGCCAGGATTCTTTCCCGGCTGGAGACCGGAAAGGAGAAGATTCAGGGATGAAATGGCCAGATACCTTATTCCCGTCAGCCCTTACCCTGGGCATACTGGTCCTCTGGGAGGCCCTTGTACGGACCATGGACATCCCGGCATTTATCCTGCCCCCGCCCTCGGACATCGGCCTTTGCGCGGTGGTAAAAGCGCCCCTGATCTGGTCCCATGCCCTGGCCACGGCCCTGGAAATCATACTGGGCATTGTGATTGCCCTGGGAACCGCCATTCCGTTGGCCATATTCATGTTTGCCCGGCCCGGCATCGAAAAAGGCCTTTCCCCGTTTCTGGTGGCATCCCAGGCTGTTCCGGTATTTGCCCTGGCGCCGCTGCTTGTGATCTGGCTGGGGTACGGCATCTGGTCCAAGGTGTTCATGGCCTGGGTGATCATTTTTTTCCCCATTACCGTGAACCTGTTATCCGGCCTTAAAAGCTGCGATCCTGATTTTCGCAGACTGTTTACCCTTATGGGTGCGGGGTTTTGGATGAAGCTGCGCCTGCTGTACTGGCCCTGGGCCCTCCCCCAGTTTTTCTCCGGGCTTAGGGTGGGCGTCACCGTGGCCACCATCGGCGCGGTCATCGGCGAATGGGTGGGTGCCCAGAAAGGGCTTGGGTATCTGATGATCCAGTCCAATGCCCGGCTGAATACGGATCTGGTATTTGCCTGCATTCTCTGGCTTTCGGCCATGGGTATTGGGCTGTGGGCCCTGGTCGGTTTTGTTGAAAGACGAATAATGACATGGAAAAACAATGAATTCATAAAAAGAGAGGATAAACAATGAAACGACATGTTGTTCTGACACTAATGATTTTCTTAATGATCTGCAGCACGGCATCGGCACAGAAACTTGTGCTCATGCTGGACTGGTTTCCCAACGTGGACCACCTGCCTGTCTATCTTGCCCAGGAATCCGGATATTTTGCCGAGCAAGGTCTGGAAGTTGAGATTATCATTCCATCGGAGACCTCGGATGCCCTGAAGCTCGCAGCAGCCGGCCAGGTGGATCTGGCCGTGTCCTACCAGCCCCAGACCATCATGGCGGCAGATGCCGGGCTCCAGGTTAAAGCCGTGGTCCCCCTTGTGGTCAAGCCCCTGACCACCCTGATGTTTTTGGATCAGTCCATAAAAACGCCCGCAGATTTGTCCGGTAAAAAAATTGGTTACACCGTGCCCGGATTCATGGACATGCTGCTCAAAGGCTTTGCCGACATCAACGGGATCACGGACTACACCCCGGTGAATGTGGGATTCACCATCCTGCCCGCCCTGCTTTCCCAACAGGTGGCCGCTGTTATGGGTCCCTTTAAAACTTACGAAACCGTGACCATGCAGCAGCAGGGCGTTGAACCCCGGTTTTTTGAACTGGAAAAATACGGCATTCCGGAATACGAAGAGCTGATTTTTGCGGCAGGTGCAGCCACCCTTGAAAAGAAAAAAGAGGCTGTCCACGGATTTGTCCTGGCGCTTTCCAAGGCCCTGGCCGACATTAAAAAGGATCCTGACAACGCCCTGTCGCGCTACTTTAATGCCCTGCCCGAAGTGGATAAAGAGACAGAAACAAAAGCGTTTGCCCTGACAGCGGCGTATTTTGCTGCCCCGGGCCAGGTCAGCCATCCTGAAAAATGGCAGGCATTTATAGATTTTTCCCTGAAATACGGACTGATTAAAAACACGCTCAGCCCCCGGGATCTTATCTACACCTGGAACAACAACAATTGAAAAGATCCGATCCAAAGGGAGGTTGTAACTTATGAAAACATACTATCGCGCATTAACCATCGCAGGGTCTGACAGCGGCGGCGGGGCCGGTATCCAGGCAGACTTGAAAACCTTCAGTGCCCTGGGGGTCTTTGGCATGTCCGCCATTACGGCACTCACGGCCCAGAATACCCACAGTGTCACAGGTATTTTCCCGGTTCCCCCGGCATTTATCGGGGAACAGATGGATGCCGTGATGGCAGATATCGGCGCCAATGCCGTAAAAATCGGCATGCTCCATTCACCTGAAGTCATTAAAATGGTGGCCCAAAAACTCAAACAATGGCAATGCCGCAATGTGGTGCTGGACCCGGTGATGATCTCCAAATCCGGAGACAAACTGCTCCAGGACGATGCTGTGGCCGCACTGACAACGCACCTGCTTCCCCTGGCCACAGTGATCACCCCGAATCTGCCCGAGGCCTCGGTGCTTTTAGGCAGGACCATCGACACCCCGGATAAAATGGAAGACGCTGCCGCAGCCCTTGCAGGCCTTGGCGCAGCCAATGTGCTGGTCAAAGGCGGGCACCTGGCTTCGGGGCCGGGCATTGATCTGCTCTATGAAGCCGCCTCCGGGCAGACAACGCGGTATATGGCCGACCGGGTGAATACAAAAAACAGCCACGGTACCGGGTGCACCCTGTCATCGGCCATTGCCGCAGGCCTTGCCCGGGGACTTGACCTGAAATCGGCCGTTGCCGGAGCCAAAACCTATATCACCGAGGCATTAAAAGCCGGCGCCGATATCAAAACCGGCTCAGGGCACGGACCGGTCCACCATTTTCATGCGCTGTGGAAGAAGGAATTATTTATATCTGCATAACATTCAAAATATTCATGTTATCTGGTCAGATAAGCCGGAATGAAAAATAAACGGTAACCGCAGATCAACTTTTTTTTAAAACGATGAAGTGATTTGGTGCTCACCCGCTAATACTTTGATTATGAAACGGCTCAAATTTAGCGGTCAACAGCTCTCGAAATGTCCAAACATGATCCGTCAGTCCAGCGGCCATCCCAGGGGTTCGATGTTGCCACTTGGGCAGAATCAAATCTGAAGCGAAGACCTTCTGCTCAGGCAAGGGCAGGCGCAAACTCATATGCGGTCTGGCAAAGTTGTAGAAGGCTTGAAAGAAGGTCACACGCCGCCTCATTTGGGTTCGATCCTTGCAGAAACACTGGCTTTTTCTCACCAGAGGCGCCAAGGCATGACGAAGCGTAAGATTGAGACGTTCAATCAAACTGGTACTAATCGACAGCCCCAATCCGGCCAGGCGCCCGGCACCGCAGCAAACCCGATGCATCAACTCTTGAAGTCTTCCTTGACGCTTCTTTTTGATCAGCTGTCCATAGACCAGATCCGGGTGAGGTTCCTTTACAGGTTCCTTGGGACGGCCTCGCTTTCCTGTGCGCGGAAACGTTATCTGAGTATAATATAGTGTTCCAGAAAAATAAATTGGACTCTCTTGGGAGATGATTTATTATGTATTTTCAAGCAATAACGAATGCATAATAATCAACTTTCAAGGAGCCCGGATGGCCACTTTAAAATCCCCCACCCGTGGCCGGGTCAAAATCCCCCGGCGACAGAAAATTAAGATCTAAGTTATTCGCTTAATATCTTCTATTTTTTCCTTTTTTCACCCCTCCCTGGTGTT
>NZ_JBFXHE010000205.1:0-7765 GCF_050177295.1 Desulfobacter sp. | reverse complement strand
TAAGAAATACCAAAATTTTGTACCAAACAGCATCCGAAAAATTTGCGTTTCCCATAGGTTATCCCTCCAGATAGATGATATTGAGGAGGATAAATTATGGGCGGTCTGATAAATGTCAACAGAACCTACGAATCGGTGATTACAGGGTTGTCTACAGGATCGTCGAACAAAAAGTCATTGTTTATGTCCTTGCAGTGTGTCCCCGAAGAGACAAAGAAATTTACAGAGCAGCATCAGGGTAACAGTAAAAACGTGGCGGTTTTGCCGGTTTCACCCCTTTTTTAGGACAGTGTTCTTCAAGTACACAACGGTAACAATGGGGGCCAAGCGGGCGGCAGGTGCCCTGGCCAAAGGCAACCAGAATCCGGTTCACCTCTTTCCAGAATTTTTTTGGCAGCTTTTTTCTTAATGCTTTTTCCGTATCAAGGGGGGTTTTGGTTTTCACATACCCCCAGATATTCATGATCCGGTGTACATGGGTGTCCACGCAGATGGCGTCCTTGTCAAAGGCCACCGCCCTGACCAGGTTGGCGGTTTTACGCCCTACCCCCGGAAGCGTCACCAGCGCCTCAATCTCATCAGGAACCTTTCCTCCAAAGGCATCCAGGGCATCGGGCAGTTTTGATAAATATTGCGCTTTGGATTTGTAAAACCCCACGGGAAAAATCAGGTCCTGGATATGGGAAACGGAAAGCATTCTCAATGATTCAGGGTCCGGAGCCTTTTCCAGCAGGCGCTGTGCGGCAACCGCTGTGACTTCATCCTTGGTTCTTGCGGACAGGATGGTGGCCACAAGCACTTTAAAAGCAGACCGGCTCTGGACAGCAATCAGGTCCACCACCGGCACCTGATAGGTCTCAACCTCTTGTCTTAAGGTCCCAATAAAAAATGCAATATCAATGGTCATGGTCATGCCATATAGTTCACACCATTTTCAAACAGCTTGATACCCGTGGTTATTGTCTCTTCAAGGGATTTTCCCTGGCGCTTTGCACAAGCTTTCTTCCTGGGCCAGTCCGGGTGGTTGGCAAAATGATTGTAGCCTTCGGGATGGGGCATCAGGCCGAATATTCGTCCGGTGAGATCACAGATACCCGCGATATCACCCAAGGCCCCATTGGGATTGGCCGGAAAGGCACCCTTTGCAGGCGCACCATTGGCATCCGCATACCGGAACACCACCTGGTGGTTGGCAATAAGGCTTGCAAGGACGTCAGGGTCCGCAACAACCTTTCCTTCACCATGGCGTACCGGATAGTCAGATACGCCCAATCCCTTTGTAAACACACAGGGGCTGTCTGTATCGGGCACAAGCCTCACCCACTGGTCCCTGAAATTGCCGCAGTCATTATAGGTGATGGCCACGGACCTGCAGGTATAATCCTGGTCCAGGCCGGGCAAAAGGCCTAAATTCACAAGGGCCTGAAATCCGTTGCAGATCCCGATGACCAGTTTGCCGCCATCCACGAAGTCCAGCAAATCTTTGCCGATATTGTTCTTCATCTTCAGGGCCTGGATCACCCCTGCCCCATGGTCGTCCCCCCAGGAAAACCCGCCGCCGAATGCAAGAATCTGGAAATCCGCCAACCGGACATCGCCTCTGATCAGGGAATTAATATGCACCCGGTGAGCACCAGCACCGGCCTTTTCAAAGGCAAAGGCGGTTTCATAATCACAGTTCAGGCCAAATCCCGTCAGTATCAGCGCTTTTACAGCGCTTGCGCCGCTCATATTCTATCTCCAAAGGTTTTGTTGAATGCTGAACCAAGGGCTGCAATCGCCAGATCTGCCACAGGGTTACCGTCTGCTGAAATTTTGAGCCGGTCATGGCTGTCGGTTACCCTGCCAAGACATGCACAGGGCAGTCCCTTGCACAATTTTTCAAAGGTTTGTTTTTCATCCGGGCCCACAGAGACGATAAACCGCCCTGCAGACTCGGAAAATAAGGCTTTTTCACTGGAAAGCGGCAGATTGTCTGTCAGGGGGAGCCCTGAGATATCAATATCAAGGCCAAGTCCGCCGGCCATTGCCGCAAGGCAAAAGTGAATGCCTAAACCGCCGCGGCCCACGGCATGGCAGGAGGCAACCAGTTCTTTGTCAATGGCTTTTTCCAGGGCCTTGTACAAAGTTTTAAACTTTGAAAAGTCAACCCGGGGCACATTGAGACCGGTTTTGCCGAAGATCTCGTAATACTCCGATGCCCCCAGCTCATCCCCGGTGCAGCCCAGCACATATAAAGAATCGCCTGCGGTCTTGGGTTCCAGGGTCACGCACCGGCTGACATCGGAAACCAGGGATACGGCTGAGAACTGGACCGTCTCCAGGGCTGATACTTTGATCCGCTCACCAAACGCCCCTTCCAGATGGCCGTCCACATACATGGAGTCCTTGCCCGAGAGCAAGGGAATCCCATAGGCCATGCAGGCATCTTTCAAGGCCCGGCAGGCCCGGACAAGCTGGGCTGCCTTGAATTTCCCGTCCGGATTGGACAGGGCATCATATCCGATATCCGGCCAGCAAAAATTGTCCACCCCGCCGATATGGTCCAGCGACCCGCCCACGGCAATGAGACGGCGTACTGCCTCATCAATGGTACAGGCCATCATATGGTACGCATCAATTTTTGAGTACCAGGGCAGAATACTCTGGGAAAAGGCAAGCCCGCGTTCGCTGGTGAGCACGGGCCGGGTCACCGAAGCATCCGTAGGGATGTTGCGGTTGACGCCCACCAGGGGCTTGATCACGGAGCCGCCCTGGACCTCGTGGTCGTACTGGCGGATGATCCACTCCTTGGAACAGATATTGGGCCTGGCCAGCATCTGTTCAAGCAGGCCGTTAAAATTTGTGGGTGTGGAGATCACGGGTTCTGTCAGACCGCGTACCCCGGGCGGGGCCCACACCGCCTCAAATTCCCAGGCCGGGAACCCTTTGTCCAGAAGATCCATATCCACAAAGGCGCAGGTCTTATCCTTGTATTTGATATGCAGTTTGCCTGAACCCGTATATGTGCCGATGACCGTGGATTCCACCTCGTGAAGATCAGACAACGCCATAAACCGGTCCAGGTTTTCGGGCTTGAGGGCAATGGTCATGCGCTCCTGGGATTCGGAAATCCAGATTTCCCACATGTCCAGGCCCTCGTATTTCAGGGGCACCTTGTCCAGCCAGACCTCACATCCATTGGAAATCATGGCGGATTCGCCCACTGAAGAGGACAATCCACCACCGCCATTGTCCGTAATAAAGGTGATCAGCCCTTCATCCCGGCATATGAGCAGAAAATCATGCATTTTTTTCTGGGTATAGGGATCGCCGATCTGGACATGGCCTGCCGGGGTGTTTTCGGAATAGCTTTTGGAAGAGGCGGTTACCCCGTGGATCCCGTCCTTTCCCACACGGCCGCCGCTCATGATGATCAGCTCGCCCGGTGAGGTGGTTTTTTCATGGCTCGGCTTACCATTCACGGTTTTGGGCATAATCCCCAACGCCGTTACAAAAACCAGGGATTTTCCCATATACCCCGGATCAAACAGGGTCTGGCCAAAAGTAGTCGGCACCCCGCTTTTATTCCCCCCGTCCTTGACACCTTCAATAATTCCGTCAAGCAGACGACGGGGGTGAAGGGGGGGCTTTAACGGGCCGTTATAATTGATATCCCCCACGCAGAATCCAAAACTGCCCATGAACAGTTTGGAACCTAAACCCGTGCCCATGGGATCACGGTAGACCCCCACAATTCCTGTGATGGCACCGCCGTAGGCTTCCATGTTGGAAGGAGAGTTATGGGTTTCTCCGGTGATGACATAATTGTTCTCATCATCAAACGCCCCCACACCGGCATTGTCCCATAACACGGAAACCACCCAGTCCTTGGTCTCTTTCAGGGCCAGGGTGGGTGCTTTGATATAGGTCTTAAACAAAGAATTTTCCGTCGTGGTTTCACCGGTTTCTGTGTCCGTATACCTGAAAATACCGTTAAAGGTGTTGTGACAGCAATGGTCGGACCGGGACTGGGATATATATTCAAGCTCCACATCCGTGGGCTTTGACAACCCCATCTGGGCCCGCTCCGCCAGAACTTTTTTATCTAGAAAATACCCCCGGATCACAGGAATATCCCTGGGATTCAGTGACAGACTGCGCTCATGGGAAATCCGTGCAAGGATCTCATCGCTATCAATGTCCATGAAATCAAAGCCGGGGGTATGATTTAAAATAACCTTGGCAGGTTTTACATCTGCCCCGATCTTTTTGTCCCATTGGTCTTTACCAAACACTTTGTACTGCTGGATGATACCATTGGACAGAATCTGATCGGCGATCTTTTCAGCATCTTCCCAGGTCAGTTCAGCGCCGGTCAGGCAGTAGCGTTTAGATGTGTAAATATTCTCGCCAGGCAAAAAATCTTTTTTAAGAAGATCCCTGACCGCTTCCACAGCCGTGGCCCCGGCATTGTCCCGCACCCCCGGGCGGAATCCCACCCAGATGCAGAAATGAAAGTCAATATTCAGGGGCCCAAGACTGGATTCCTGAATAACAGGATTGGTAAACACCTCCCGGCGTATGGTTTCCAGTTGGTCCTGACCCAGGTCAGACTCCACGGTCACGATATTGATGCACCGGGCATCATCCATTTTAATGCCGAAATAGGCATGGGCCTTTTTCATCAGGGACTGGCCTTCGGCATCCCTTAAATCCTGTTTTAACGTGATTTCGATGTTGGAAATCATTGTAATCCACCGTTGAATAATCTGACTATGTCATTATAAAAAACAAAAACCATTAACGTCATCAGCACAGCTGCCCCGAACTGAACCATCTTCCCGCGCACCCGGGCACTCACAGGGCTGCCTTTAACCGCTTCAATGCTTAAAAACAAAAGATGCCCCCCGTCTAAAACCGGGATGGGAAACAGATTAATGATCCCAAGGTTTACAGAGATGAGCGCAATAAACCATACAAAATTTTCAAATCCGGCCCGGGCCTGGTCCCCGGCCATCTTGGCAATCATGATGGGACCGCCCAGATTATCGGCAGACACGGCCCCGGTGAACATTTTCACCACGGACAAAAGCGTCAGTTTCACCATCCCGTAGGTATCGGATACAGCACGGACCGCGGCTTGCCCGGGGTTTAAGGGATGATGAAAGGTTTCGCCGGTGCCGATAATACCAATCACATACCGGTTCACGGTTTCCCCGAACAGGTTCTTCTCTTCCCGGGTCCGGGGTGTAATCGTAAAGGAACGGACTTCACCTTCCCGTTCCAGAAGAATGGCCAGAGGCTTTCCCTCACTTTTTGAAACAATCCGGGAAATGTCTTCAAAAGACTGAACAGGCACACTGTCAATTTCCTTTATCACATCCCCCTTTTTAATGCCCGCAGCCATGGCCGCGGAATCGTCCACCACCTGGCCCACCTGGGGAAGCCCCATGTACATGCCATAGGTTTGATATAAAAGGTAAAAAATCACGATGGCCAGAAAAAAATTAAATGCCGGGCCAGCCGCCGCAATCAATGCCCGCTGCCCCACGCTTTTATGGGTAAAGGAGAGATGAAGGTCTTTTTCATCAAGTGCCTGGGCATCACCAGGCTCCTCTCCGGTCATTTTAACGTATCCGCCCAGAGGAATGGCTGAGATACAATACTCGGTCATGCCCCGTTTTATTTTCAAAATTTTTGGCCCAAACCCCAGGGAAAACACCTCAACCCCCACGCCGCAGGCCTGGGCGACGAGAAAATGCCCTAGTTCATGGACAAAAACCAGTACGCCAATAACAATGATAAATGCAAGAAAAGAGTGACTCATATCGATTTTTCCTAAAATTTGTTAGGCAAAACTTTGGATCAGGGATTGTGCCTTTTCCCTGGCCCAGCAATCGGCCTCAATAATACCTGAAAGCTCAGGATTGTCAATGCAGGTATGGGCACCCATGACCTCACGGACCAGGGTGAAAATATCTGGAAAGCCGATACGTTTTCTGAGGAAAGCATCCACGGCAGCTTCGTTGGCGGCATTCATAACCGCAGGCAGGGTCCCGCCCCTGCGGCAGGCATCATAGGCAAACTCAAGGGATGGAAAGCGTTTTGTGTCAGGGGCGTCAAAGGTTAATCCGTCCATGGCAGCAAAATCGGGAAAATTTAAGTTCAGATCCATGCGGTCCGGATAGGAAAAGGCATAGGCAATGGCGTGCATCATGTCCGGTTCTCCCAATTGTGCCATAACACCACCGTCTTTGAACCCCACCATGGAATGGACAATGCTCTGGGGATGAATTAACACCTGGATCTGATCAATGCTGATATCAAAAAGCCGGACTGCTTCAATGACCTCCAGGGCCTTGTTCATCAGGGTGGCGGAATCAATGGATATCTTAGCACCCATGCTCCAGGTGGGATGGTCCAGGGCCTGGGCCGGCGTAATGTTCTTAAACCGGTTATAGGGCAGATTTCTGAAAGGCCCGCCCGAGGCCGTGAGGAAAATTTTTTTAAGATCGCGTTTCTGGTTGCCCTGCAGGCATTGAAAAATAGCGCAGTGCTCGGAATCCACAGGCAGGATGTCCACCCCTTTTGCCCGGGCCCGGGCCATGACAATGTCTCCAGCCATGACCAGGGTTTCCTTGTTGGCCAGGGCAAGCTGTTTGCCGGCATCAATGGCGGCAAGTGCCGGGGCAAGACCTGCGGCACCCACCATGGCGGCAAGCACCATATCCGTATCTGCCCATTGGGCTGCGGCAATAAAACCGGATTCACCCCACAGGATTTCGGGGCAAAAGGAGCCTGAAAGCCGTTTGGCCAGACGGTCAGCATACTGTTCATCCAGCACGGCCACCATGGCCGGCTTAAACTGTTTTATCTGCACTTCCAGAAGATCAATATGGGTGGCACAGGTCAGACATTTGACGCTGAACTTGTCCGGGTGCATACCCACCACTTTAAGGGCAGATGTGCCGATGGAACCTGTGGATCCCAGTATGGTGAACGATTTCACAGGACAAACACTGAAAAAAAATAAAATACCGGGATGGCCAGAAGCAACCCGTCAATGCGGTCCAGCATGCCGCCGTGACCCGGCAAAATTTTTCCCGAATCCTTGATGTGGCCAACCCGCTTCATGGCAGACTCAAAAAGGTCGCCCACCTGACCTGCAACGGCAACACACAACGCGCAGGGGATACCGATCAGGGCAAGGGACACATCCTGGAAAAAAATAAGATTAAAAACAAGCCCGGACGTCACCGAAATCACCAGCCCCCCCACAGCCCCTTCAATGGTTTTATTGGGACTGATGTTCGGCGCAAGTTTATTTTTTCCCTTAAACGTCCCCACATAAAGGGCTCCGGTATCATTGGCAAAACAGACGATGAGCAGCCAAATCACCCACAAAGCCCCGCCCTCTGCGTTTCGGATAAAAACCAGAAGGGCCAAAGATAAGGGGATGTAAACAACGCCAAGCACCTGCCGGGCCACAAGATCAAAAATATGGGGCAAGGTAGAGAACCGTACCAGTACAAACACACAAAGGGTCATCAGATCCAGGGCAAGAATAAAAAACAGAATCTGCCAGGACCCAAGACATGCACCCATGACCAGCACCATACAGGCAGCATAGGAGATAATCCGGGTTGTCTGGGTAATGGGGCTGGTATCATTGGCACAGATGATATCAAGATACTCAAATGTCGCAAAAACAGAAACCCCGGATACCAGTGCGGCAAATAACAGTATGGACCCTTTAATAATAACCCAGAGCAGAAAAGGTGTA
>NZ_JBFXHE010000204.1:0-7778 GCF_050177295.1 Desulfobacter sp. | reverse complement strand
GGATATTTTTTTCATCATCAATGATCAGTATGGATTTTGTTTTCATTGCATTCTCCTATTGATTTATGGGCAAGGTAAAGGTGAACGTACTTCCTGTATCCGGGGACGAGTCCACCCAGATCGCGCCTGCATGGGCTCTTACAATCTCCTTGCAAATGGCAAGCCCCAGACCGGTGCCTCCTGGTTCCCGGCCTTTAACCTGAACAAATTTCTGAAATATTTTCGATTGATAGGGCTGGGGGATTCCCGGCCCATTGTCCTGAACAGACAGGTGGACATTCGGCCCGATTCTCTGGGCCCGAAGCGCGATGCGCCCGCCCCTGCCCAGATAACGGAGGGCGTTGGAAACCAGATTGGTCAGGACCCAGGTGATCTTGTTTGCGTCCGCCCGGACCCTGGGCAGTTCACTGGGAATATGCGACACCAAGTCAACCTCCTTCATATCCAGCTGACCTTTAAAAACCGTCCGGACATGATCGAAAAGGGTCACGACCGGAACACTGTCATATTCCATTTCAATCCGGCCGGCTTCGATCTTTGAAAGATCCAGCAGATCATTGACAAGGGCTTTCATGCGAAGGACCTCCTCATGGGCGACCCGAAGGAGATCATGGTCCTTTTCCTTCAGCGCACCGTCAGCGTGTTCCAGCAGAAGGTCTACACTCATTCCCAGGCTGGTGAGAGGGGTGCGCAGCTCATGGGATGCGGCCATGACAAATTCGCTTTTGAGTTGTTCAACCTCCTTGAGCCGGGTTACATCCCGTAGCAGAAGCACGATTCCAGAAAGATGGCGATCCCTGCCCAGGATGGCGGTAACCGAAAAGAGGCAGTGCCGGATCCGGTTACCCGCAGTCAGGACAACCATCCGGTCATCCTCCGGAATACTCGGATGGGAGCCGGTTTCGAGCGTTTCCCGGATCAGGTCGCATAGCTTTGAATCAGGCAGGATATCCGGGCATTGCAGCGAGACCGTCTCCGCCAGGGTTACCCCCAGCATTTCCCTTGCAGCAGGGTTGATGCTGGTGATGTTGAGATTGATGTCAAACACCACCAACCCGTCCTCAATACTTGAGAGTATGGCCTCTCCCTTGTTTTTTTCAGCGATGATCTGCTCGATATTCATCTCATGATACCGGAGAAGCTTTGTCGCCATCTCGTTGAACTCCCTGGCCAGGCTTCCCAGTTCGTCGTCTGTTTCCACAGGTACCTGTACGGCGTAGTCCCCGGCCGAGATCTTTCTTGAGGCCGCCATGAAGCCCCGGATCGGCCGTACCACCCGTTCCGCGAGAAAAAGGCTGAAGATCAGGGCCACAACCAATGCGGCACCCGCCACAAACGATGTGGACCAAATCGCCCGGTTGGCCACAACACCGGCCTTTAGACTGGCGGCATACATAGTGTCCTCATTGAGCCGGCGCAGGCCGATACAGGCGTCCTTCACCTTTGTGAACAGGGGATAAACGGATTTCCGGTATAAGGCGAACACTGAGGTGGGCCGAACCTTTAAATCGGTCCATTGGGAAAAGCCGTACCGGTAAGCCCGGTATCCAGCCTCAATCTCACGAACCAGATCCGCCTCCCCCGTAATGGTGATGTTATCCTTGGCCCGGGCCAGCCATTCCAGAAACAAGGCTTCATTCTCCCTGAACTGCAAGTTCCCTCTTTCCGAGTCTCCAATATAGATCAGAAGAATTCCGCTGTCCTGACGTTTCAGGGCATCCACCATTTTTTCCGCAGCCAGGATGCTTCTGTAATTCTCACTCAGGATTGCATCCGAGGCTTTGCCCAGGGAGACGAGATTGGCGACTGACCATGCGACCACAAGTCCCATGAGGGTAAAGGCCACACCGTACCCGGTCAGAATTTTCTTTTTTAATGTCATATCAGCCATCATTTTGAGTAAAAGCAATTGATACATCCCTCCTGATTTTTAATCGATACCCATCTATGCCAGGGAGCATAACCCTGGAACTGAGCAAAAAGAATGCCTTGATGTTTTTTTACTTTATTTACAAAATGTTGGCTTTATTTCGGCACCAATTTAAAATTATTCAATTCAAAACCCTTGAATTTTGCAATAAAACCGCATTGCACTTTGCACGAGTCTTGACTGCCTGATGTCTTGACTACCTGATTAAAAACCTTATTTTAATCCGTTCCGTTTTTTTCCCATCTGGAACCGAAAAAATTCGATAACAAGCGGCATGACCGAGAGAAGAATAATGATAAGCAGTACCAGGGAAAAATTTTCCTTGACCACGGGCAGGTTGCCAAAAAAGTATCCCGCCAGTATGAAAACGACCGGCCATATGATGCCGCCTATGAGATTGTAGGCAATGAAGTGCCAATAGGTCATTCGGCCCATGCCAGCCACAAATGGCGCGAATGTGCGGATAATGGGAATGAACCGGGCCAGGATGATGGTCTTTCCGCCATGGCGTTCATAGAATTCATGGGTCCGCTCCAAGTGCTTCCTGTTTAGAAAGCGAACATTCTCCGAATAGAAGACCCTCCGACTGGCGGCCCGACCGATCCAGTAATTGATCGTATCGCCGAGGATGGCGGCGGCGGAAATAATCACCAGCAGCCAAACCACGTTAAAGGCCCCTATGGCCGCGAAAGAGCCGGCGGCAAACAGCAGGGAATCTCCCGGCAGAAAGGGAGCTACCACCAGGCCGGTTTCACAGAAGACGATAAGGAAGAGAATGACATATGAAATTGCTCCATAATTTCTGATGATCTCTCCCAGATGCCGGTCGATATGCAGAACAAAATCAACCCAGAATAAAAGCAGATCCGTCATGGTAGTCGAACCCTTTCCCGCAGCAATCGTCGGATAGCGACCCGACGTATTTTTGTTCGATAAAAGGATCAGGCCCGTCAAACTCTGAGAGTCTCCAAGGCAAAGCCGGAGGTTTACTCATGTTAATTAAAATGCATCGGCGCGATCCGGTTTAGCGCTGTCTCCGTACCCAAAAAAAACGCGGTTATCCGACCAATAGAATAACCGCGCCGGTGGCGACCTGGGCGCCTTTCTGCAAACAGATCTCTTTGACCTGGCCGTCAATAGTGGTGATCAGGGGGTTTTCCATTTTCATGGCTTCCATGACTACGACCACCTGGCCAGCTTTAACCATATCTCCGACGCTGACCAGAATGTCAACAATTAACCCGGGGATAGGTGCCGTGATGGTTCCGGAGGCGAAAACGGCTGCCGGTGCCGGAGTTCGGGTTGGAGGGGGTACCGCCGACGCGGGAATGTGCCGGTCGGCTTGTTTTTCCACTTGCACCTGATAGGGGGAGCCGTTGACTGTTACCTGAGCGGTTCCATTGCTGATGGCACCGATTTCGATCTCATATTCTTTTTGTTTTATGGAAATAGCGTATTTCATTTGGGTTTCTTTGTCTTTGCATTTAGGCGTTAAAATGGCGTTTAAATGCCTGCATCCGGTCGCTCATGATCTTCTGGCGGCCATACAGGCTCCAGGCGTTCTGATTATCCTCCGCGCCGAGTTCAGATTTTATACTGACGGGTCCGGACATCTCCAGATGAAGGGCCATGGCAACAGCGGCCACCATCTCCGGCTCCATTTCAGTTCGGATACATTGATATCTGGCGTTTCCAGACCTCATCGCAACAGCGGCCACCATCTCCGGCTCCATTTCAGACGCTGCTGAGACCGGTCTCGGTGCTGAAACAGTCGGTTGCAGCTTTGTTTCCTCAACTTTGGCGGCTTTGCGCTTGTAGGCCGATTCAAAGATCTTGCCGCAGACGATCATGCCGAACATCAACACGCCCAGTACCAGGAAAACGCCGAAGAAGCGGATAAAAAGCGTTCCGATGGCATATCCCCAGAAAGAGTCGCAGGGACCGCAGATCAGCAGGATCTTTCCGTCGGCCGCGCCGTCAGTGTCATACGGACCGCCGTCCCGGATGGTGAAGGCCAGCTCGCGGACGCGATCCGGGTACGCCTTCTGATTTGCTCCAGTGTCGGTCCAGGCCGGAGAGGCACCGGAATTATAGAGAAAAAACCGGGTAGAACTGGAAAAAAAGTCCGAGCCAGCGGTTAGGGTGACCTCGTCGCCGGGGGAGATATTTTCCAGAAGAACAGAGAACAAGTCGCAGCGGAAGTCCTTGCGGTCTATCCCGTCGTCCTTTACCGATGCAAAATCCACGGCCTGAACATCCGCGACTCTACCGCTGTCGGCTGCGAACCGAACCGTCACCGAAGTACTTTTTCCGCGGGGCAGAAGTTTGGCGGTAACGGCGTCTCCGTCCCGGGTGAAAACAGGCTTGGGCTTTTCCACATCCTCACCAAAGGCAGCCAGAGCAGGCGTGAATCCAAGGAGGATCAGAACGCACAGGCCAGTGCTGAGGAAAGAGGCTTTTTGTATCTTTTTCATTCCGACCTCCTACTGGAACATGGCAATAAACATGCCCGCCGCCGCCGCCGAGCCGATGACTCCGGCCAGGTTGGGCCCCATGGCGTGCATGATCAGAAAATTGGTGGGATCCGCCTTCAGTCCCTCTGTGTTTGAAACCCGGGCCGACATGGGCACGGCCGAAACGCCGGCCGAACCGATCAGGGGATTCATCTTCTCCTTTGAGAAAAGGTTCATGATTTGGACCGTCAGTATCCCGCCGACGGTGCAGATGACAAAATCTAACAGGCCGAAGGCGAAGATCAACAAGGGCTTCCAGGTCAGGAAGGTTTCGGCCTTCATGGTGGCACCCACCGAAACCCCTAAAAAGATGACGACGATGTTCATCAGGTCAGTTTCCGCCGTGTCGGCCAGTCGTTTGACCACGCCGCTCTCCCGCATGATGTTGCCCAGCATGAACATGCCCATCAGAGGCGCCACCGCCGGAATCAACAGAACGATCAGGGTCGCTCCGACCAGGGGAAAAATAATTTTTTCCCTTTTGGAGACCGCCCGGAGCTGGCGCATTTTAATCCGCCGCTGTTCCGGGGTGGTAAACAGCCTCATGATGGGCGGCTGGATCAGGGGCACCATGGCCATGTAGGAATAGGCGGCCACGGCATTGGCCCCCAGCAGATGGGGGGCCAGCTTGGCGGTCAGATAAATGGTGGTGGGACCGTCAGCCCCGCCGATGATGCCGACCGAGGCGGCCTCTTTTAAGGTAAAACCGAAAAAAAGAACACCGACATAGGTCACAAACACACCCAACTGGGCGCCGGCGCCGATGATCAGGGTCTTGGGGTTGGCGATCAGGGGACCGAAATCGGTCATGGCGCCCAGACCCAGAAAGATGACGCAGGGGATGATCTCCCATTCCACCCCGTAGTGATAGAAAAACCGGATCAGCTCGGGAGCGCCGTGCTCGGTCTGCCCCATGAGCGGGGTCAGGGGAAAATTCACCAGAAAAATCCCGAAGCCGATGGGCAGGAGCAGCAGGGGTTCAAATTCCTTGGCGATGGCCAGGTACATGAAGACCAGGCCTACGCACAGCATCAGAGCCGCGCCGCCGGTCATGTGAGGGATGCCCGTCTGGGTGACGAGAATTTGTTTGATCAGTTCCAGAACACTTTCCCAGGACATACTCGTTTTCCTTTCTACAGGGGGATGTTCCCATGTTTCTTGGGCGGGTTGGTTGACTGTTTGTTCCTCAGCATCCGCAGGGCTTCGATGATTTTCGGCCGTGTGTCCGCCGGATCAATGACGTCGTCTATATAGCCCAGCTCGGCGGCCTTGTAAGGATTGGCGAACTTATCCCGGTAATCGGCCACCAGCCGCTTTTTCTCGGCAGCCCCGTCTCCGGCCTTCTTGATCTCTTCCCGGAAAATGATGTTGACCGCCCCCTCGGCACCCATGACGGCGATCTCGGCGGTTGGATAGGCGAGGTTGATGTCGCCGCGGATATGCTTGGAATTCATGACGCAGTAAGCGCCGCCATATGCCTTGCGGGTGATGAGGGTGATGCGGGGTACCGTAGCCTCGCAGAAGGCGTAAATCAGTTTGGCGCCGTTTTTGATGATGCCGCCGTGCTCCTGGTTGATGCCCGGCAGAAAGCCCGGCACGTCTTCGTAAACAATCAGGGGAATATTAAAGGCGTCGCAGAAACGAACGAACCTGGCACCCTTGATGGAGGCGTTGATGTCCAGGGCACCGGCCATGACGGCCGGCTGGTTGGCGACGATACCCACCGGCATCCCGTCCATCCGGGCCAGGCCGACAACGATGCTGGCGCCCCAGTATTCCTGGATTTCGAAGAAATAGCCGTCATCCACGTTGGCATGAATGATGTCCCGGATATCATAGGGTTTGTTGGGATTCTGGGGGACCACCGTCCGTAATTTCTCCTCCCGGCGGCCGGGGTCGTCGGCGCAGGCCACGCGAGGCGGATCTTCCATATTATTGCTGGGGAGAAAGGCGAGTAGCTCCCGGATTTTGGCCAGGCAGGCCGCATCGTCGGGGCTGGCAAAATGGGCCACGCCGCTGACGGCGTTGTGGGTCATGGCGCCGCCCAGGTCTTCCTTGGTGACGATTTCACCGGTGACGGCCTTGATCACGTCCGGTCCGGTAATGAACATGTTGCTGGTATTTTGAACCATGAATATCCAGTCCGTCAGGGCCGGAGAATAAACCGAGCCACCGGCGCAGGGGCCCATGATGGCGGTAATCTGGGGAACCACGCCGGAGGCGAGTACGTTCCGCAGGAAAATATCGGCATATCCGGCCAGACTCATGACGCCCTCTTGGATCCGTGCCCCCCCGGAATCACACAGGCCGATAATCGGCGCGCCGACTTTCATAGCGGTTTCCATGACCTTGCAGATTTTCTCAGCGTGGGCCAGGGACAGTGATCCGCCGAAAACGGTGAAGTCCTGGGCAAACACAAAGATCTGGCGGCTGTTGACAAGCCCATATCCGGCCACCACCCCGTCTCCGGGGATCTTTTCCCCCTCCATGCCGAAATCCGTGCAGCGGTGGGCCTTGAACCGGTCCAGCTCGACAAACGTGCCGGGATCAAGCAGTTTGTCAACCCGCTCCCTGGCCGTCAGTTTGCCGGATTCGTGCTGTTTTTTGATCCTCCCCGCACCTCCGCCTTCCAGGGCCTGCCGGCTCTTCTCCTGAAGTTTCTCCATCGATGTTCTGGTTTCCATAGATTGCGTGCTGACGCCCCCTTATAAAAAAATAAACATAGTCCGTTCTAATAACCCACAATTCGCTTATTTTCTCATAACTACTTGAATTTATTAATACCAAAAATTTGCTCGTTAAAAAGTCAGACTAATATTTTATTTTAATTACAACATGTTATAAAAATGAGCGAAACGGGGGTAATAAGTCTCTGAAAAATTAAAAGATCAGTCCATTATCAGGCCAGACATCTTTAGCAGTAGGCAATAAAAAGGTCAATATTTTTCAGTAGTGTCCGGTTATGTTGTCAAGCTGATATTTTTTTCTTTTTCGCCACAACGTTGCAGGATCAATCCCCAGTATTTTGGCCGCTTCGTCAAGGGATACCGTGTTCATAATGACTTTCCGGATATGCTGTTTTTCAATTTCAGCCAGACATTCCAATCCTTCATGCGTATTCTGGTCCGGATTATAGTTTAGTATACCGGGGGATAGATCCTTGTCTATGAGCACTTTACCCGTCGCTGTAATTACGGCCCGCTCAATCGTATTGGCAAGCTCCCTGACATTGCCCGGCCAGGGATAAGCCTGCAATCTCTCCAGTGCAGATTGATCCATACTTCGGATCGTTTTGCCGTTTACCCGGCAAGATTTTTTCAATAGCATTTCAGACA
>NZ_JBFXHE010000203.1:0-7849 GCF_050177295.1 Desulfobacter sp. | reverse complement strand
ACAACCCATTTTTCCAAGGGGACGGGGATATTGCATATGCGAGGGGTTTCCAGTTTCCATTTAGTTTCTTGTACCGCACCTCCCATCATAACCGAGACCGGGGCGTCAGAGGAGACGACTATTACAATAACATTTTCGTGTTCTGCCGTGAACCGCAAAGCTGAATTGAACCTGGCACCCCTGGCCCTGTTTTCACCAGGCACATTCCTGCCTTGCAAAAGACAGGCAAACCCATGCAGCTTTATATCAGCCCCTATGTGCAGGGCCCCGTCCACCTTGGACAGGGATCTGGCCAGATCATAATTATCCTGATTTTTCAAATCCATGGGGTGCAGTAGTGAATGGCCCATGATAAAAACCGGGGAGTCATTCAGGTCAATCACAATGCTGCATCCATGCCGGTGGCTGGCAGCACTGTGAACTATCCCGGCAACTATTTTAAATAATGCAGTTGCATTTTCAGCATCCATATCAGAGTCCATTAATGCCTCTTCCACCTGAACCAGCTTTGCCTTATGCGTGGTAGATTTGAAGCTGCCGTCGGAGAAAGAGCACACCAGCTTGTCATTGACTGCAAGAAAACCGTACCGGCCTTTAAAATCTACTGAGATGGAAAAATCAGGATGATCTTCCCTGGTAATGCCAATGATCGTATTTTCAGTGGCAACCAGTTTCAAATCTGAATCTTCAACCGACTGAAGCAGCTTTCTGATATGCTTGACATTGTCCAGGACTGGCTGCTCCGTCCCGGGAAGCTCTAAAATAAAATTCATTTTTGGGATTGATTCTTTTTCCACAAAAATCAGCTTGCCTTTAGGCCATTCTCCTTCTTCCGGAGTTCTTGAAATTTTAAGCACTGCCTCTAAAACAGGGTAAACCCTGATTCTGGTATCCCAGCCGATCAGGACATTCATTTCATCCACGATAAAATCTCTGACCGCATGGGTGGCGTATTCCTTGAGAAAACAGCCGGAAATGCCTGTGTACAATTCTTCCTCATTGGCCATGTCATGGGAAAATCTGTAAACAGCATGTTCCAGCCACCGCTCGGTCGGACCTATGGTACACATGTCCGGGTGGTGGTCGGTAAACCACATCTGATAGACGATAGAGCTTGATCTGCCGCCATAGGATATCAGTCCGGCCAGCCCAAGATTTTTTTCGGGAATCAGATTGCTGAATTTCTTTTTGTCATATTTGATAAAATTATTGTTTCGCCAACCATTTGAATCAATATACAATTCTTTGAATTTCGGTTCATGTCCCACCAGAAGGTTCTGGGGATCAAAGATATAAATGGGATCGTCGGGTGTGATGGCATAAATGACTGCTGCCCTGCTGGGCCCGGAAAAATGAGTCAGACCCTCTCTCAGTCCATCTAGGGTTTCCGTGATGCACCTGCGGATAAAGCCATGGTTTGCCAATCAGAAAGTCTCCCGTTAATGCTGTAACCTTGATTAAGGCATAGATATTTGTTTACTAAAAGGCTGGCCTTTACTGACCCTGCGCCACTGTAGCCAATCATCCACCACTTCCGGGCCTTTTTTCCCTTCGTCAATGGCCAGATAATAGGTAATAACAGGCGTCTTCGGTGCTTCCCGATACTTAAGCTCAAACACAATAGGGCCATCTGCCTCCCGGGATTTAATTTCCTTACCCCGACCCTGGCGGATCACCAGCACCTCTTCAAAATTATATCAGCATTCGAATAACGCCTAACCAAGATAAAATCAATAAAATATAGGCAAATTACACGAAACAGTGATGCCATATTTTTAATTTTCTAATCTTTATCTGAACCATAAAAACCGGCTATATTTGTTTTGTATGAACCCCAGGGGTTGAAAATTAAAGCTTTTTCATGATATTTAAACAGGTTCCAAATAAATTGCGGAACGCTTTTTACCATAAAAATTTAAGGAACAGGTACTAATCCATATGAAAGCATTGTTAGCCCTGGAAGATGGAAGAACATTTTCCTGCAGAAGTTTTACAGGGCCGGGCGAAGCCCAGGGAGAGGTGGTGTTCAACACCAGCATGACCGGTTACCAGGAAATCCTGACCGATCCGTCCTATTACGGGCAGATGGTCACCATGACCTATCCGCTCATAGGCAACTACGGGGTGTGTCCGGAAGATGTTGAATCAGACCGTATTCATGTGGCAGGCTTTATTGTCAAGGAATACCAGGAGTTTCCAAGCAATTTCAGATCAAAGGGAACCCTTGCCGACTATCTGATAAAATCCCATGTCCTGGGCATTGAAGACCTTGATACAAGGGCCCTGACCCGGCATATCCGAAAATCCGGGGCCATGAGAGCCATGATCTCCACCACGGACCTGGATCCTGAATCCCTTGTGGCCCGGGCAAAATTGATCCCCTCCATGGAAGGATCGGATTTGGTGGGTTATGTCACAACCCCAAAACCCTATTTCTGGAAAGACAACAAACCGGATTATGTGGATGCCAAAAGCCTTGAAGCCCCCTTTATATGGGGCCACAAAGGTAAAAAACATTCTGTGGTGGCCCTGGATTTCGGCATAAAATACAATATTATCCGCTGCCTTGAAGGCGCCGGGTGCGAGGTGCTTGTGGTTCCGGCAAAAACCGATGCCCAAACCATTAAACGCCTGAATCCGGACGGCATTTTCCTGTCCAACGGCCCCGGCGACCCCGAGCCCTTGACCTATATCGTGGAAACCATACGCGAACTTCTCGATGACTTTCCGGTTTTTGGTATATGCCTTGGCATGCAGCTTTTGGGCCTTGCCATGGGCGGTAAAACCATGAAAATTAAATTCGGCCACAGGGGCGGCAATCAGCCGGTGAAGAACATGGATACCGGCAAAGTTGAAATCACCTCCCAGAACCACGGGTTTGCCGTGGATCTGAATACCCTTGACAAAAACAAGTGTCACCTCACCCACATCAACCTGAACGAAGACTCCCTGGAAGGGCTTAAGAACGATACCATCCGGGCCTTTGCGGTCCAGTACCACCCCGAAGCCTCCCCGGGCCCCCATGATGCGGCCTATCTTTTTAACCAGTTTGCAAAAGTGATGGAAAATGCCAAAGCGTAACGACATCCACAAAATTCTGATCATAGGTGCCGGCCCGATCATCATCAGCCAGGCCTGCGAGTTTGACTATTCCGGCACCCAGGCCTGCAAGGCCTTGAAGGAAGAAGGGTTTGAGGTTGTCCTGATCAATTCCAACCCGGCCACCATCATGACCGACCCTGAAACAGCCGACCGGGTATATGTTGAACCGGTAACGGCTGAAACCCTGTGCAAGGTGATCGAAATTGAGCGTCCCGATGCGGTGCTGCCCACCCTTGGGGGCCAGACCGCCCTGAACACCACCATTGATGCAGCCAAAACAGGGATATTTGAAAAATATAATATTGAACTGATCGGTGCCTCCATTGACGCCATCAACAAGGCCGAAGACCGGGAACTGTTCCGGGATGCCATGAATAAGATCGGTCTGAGAATTCCCAAATCCGGATTTGCCGTCAATATGACTGAAGTGGAAGAGGTGGCCCAGCACATCGGATTTCCCATTATTGTCCGGCCAAGCTTTACCTTAGGGGGAACCGGCGGCGGTGTGGCTTACAACATGGAAGAGCTTGCAAATCTTGCCAAGTCCGGCCTTGACGCCTCCCTGATCACCCAGGTGATGCTTGAGGAGTCTGTTCTGGGATGGAAGGAGTTTGAGCTCGAGGTGATGCGGGACCATGCGGACAACGTGGTGATCATCTGCTCCATTGAGAATATTGACGCCATGGGGGTTCACACCGGCGATTCCATTACCGTGGCTCCGGCCCAGACCCTGTCCGACAAGGAGTACCAGGCCCTGCGCGATGCCTCCATTGCCATTATCAGAGAGATCGGCGTGGACACGGGCGGCTCCAATGTTCAGTTTGCCGTGAACCCGGACAACGGGGATATCATCGTGGTTGAGATGAACCCCCGGGTGTCCAGGTCTTCTGCCCTTGCCTCCAAGGCCACAGGCTTTCCCATTGCCAAAATTGCGGCCAAGCTTGCGGTGGGGTATACCCTGGATGAGATCCCCAATGATATCACCGGCGAAACCATGGCCTGCTTTGAGCCGTCCATTGATTATTGTGTGGTGAAAATTCCGCGCTGGACCTTTGAAAAATTTCCCGAAGCTGACGATGTACTTACCACGGCCATGAAATCCGTGGGTGAAACCATGTCCATCGGCAGAACATTTAAGGAAGCACTCCAGAAGGGTCTGCGTTCCCTTGAAATCGGGCGGGCCGGTTTTGGTGCCGACGGAAAAGACCCTGCACCCGGGTCTGTTGCGGGTACGGATCTGGAATACAAATTATCCACCCCAAATTCCCAGCGCATTTTTTACATCAAATACGCCATTGAACACGGCATGCCCATCACCATGATCCATGAGCTGACCGCTATTGATCCCTGGTTTCTGTATCAGATGAAGCAGATTGTAGACCTTGAAAAGCAGCTGAAACTGGCCGGCATGAACCTGCCAAAGGATCTTTTTGAAAAGGCCAAAAAATACGGATTCTCAGACATGCAGCTGGCCTATCTGTCCGGGGGACTGACAGACAAACAGATCGAACAGAAACGAAAAGACCTGGGCATTGTTCCGGTGTATAAGCTGGTGGACACCTGTGCCGCAGAATTCAGGGCGGTTACCCCCTACTATTACTCCACCTATGAAAGCGAATGCGAGGCCCGGGTGTCGGACAGGAAAAAGGTGATTATCCTGGGTGGCGGTCCCAACCGCATCGGCCAGGGCATTGAATTTGACTACTGCTGTGTTCATGCCTCCTTTGCCCTAAGGGAAGAAGGGGTGGAGTCCATCATGGTCAATTCCAACCCGGAAACGGTCTCCACTGACTATGACACCTCTGACAAGCTCTACTTTGAACCGCTGACCCGGGAAGATGTGCTTCACATCGTGGAAAAGGAAAAACCCTTTGGGGTGATTGTCCAGTTCGGCGGCCAGACACCTTTGAACCTTGCCACAGACCTTCAAAAAGCAGGGGTTCCCATTATCGGCACAAGTCCGAAAAGCATTGACCGGGCCGAGGACCGGGATCTGTTTGCGGCCATGCTTAAAAAACTGAACCTGCGCCAGCCCGATAACGGCATTGCATATTCTTATAAAGAAGCGGTGGCTGTTGCCAGGGATATCGGATACCCGGTCATGGTCCGTCCCTCCTTTGTCTTAGGCGGCCGGGCCATGAAAATCGTATATGATGAAAAAGACCTGGAAGAATATTTCAACCTGGCAGTCCAGGCCTCACCGGACAAACCCGTGCTCATTGACAAGTTTCTGGAAGAAGCGTTTGAGCTGGATGTGGACGCCATTTCCGACGGTGAGGATACCATTATCGGCGGCATGATGGAGCATATTGAAGAGGCAGGCATCCATTCCGGCGATTCCGCTTGTGTACTGCCGCCCTATTCCATTGAAGCCCACCATATCAAAGAGATGTCGGATGCGGCAAAAGCCATTGCCAAAGAGCTCAATGTCAAGGGTTTAATGAACATCCAGTTCGGGATTATGAATGACACGGTGTACATCATTGAGGTCAATCCCAGGGCATCCCGGACCATCCCTTTTGTATCCAAGGCAATCGGCGTACCTTTGGCCAAGCTGGCCACCAAAGTCATGCTGGGCAAAACCTTAAGGGAGCTTGGGGTGACAAAGGAAATCATCCCGCCCTATTATTGTGTCAAGGAAGCGGTGATGCCCTTTGACCGCTTTGAAAAAGTGGATCCTGTTCTTGGGCCTGAGATGAAATCCACGGGCGAAGTCATGGGTATTGACAAGGATCTTGGCGCAGCTGTGGCCAAAGCCCAGTTTGCAGCAGGACAGAAACTGCCCAAGGAAGGCACAGTTTTTATCTCTGTCCAGGACAAGGATAAAAAGGTGGCACTGCCTGTGGCCAAACGTTTCCATGACATAGGATTCACCATCATGGCCACCCGGGGAACTGTCACATTCCTGGAAGAAAACAAAATTCCATCCACCTTTGTGAAAAAAGTATCTGCAGGCCGGCCCCATGTGGTGGATGCCGTGAAAAACGGTGAAATCCAGCTTATTTTAAATACAGGCGCCTCCAGTCAGACCCAGAGAGACGGGTATGCAATTCGCAGGGCCGCCATTAAATATAAAATACCCTATGCCACCACCACGGACGGGGCCCGGGCCATCAGCCTGGCCATCCAGGCCATGAAAAAGGAAAACCTGACGGTGAAACCCCTCCAGGCTTATCACAAAGAGAATTAAATAATGTTCAAACGCAATTTTTTGTTCATACAATAAATATTGGAAAAATCAGAAATGAATACCATCCAACCCAACTGCTCCTGCCCGGTGTTTGCGCCCAGTGAGCGGCCTAAAGATGAATGCGGGGTTTTTGGCCTGTACAAACACCCGGAAGCGGCCAAAATTACCTATTTCGGGCTTTATGCACTTCAGCACAGGGGTCAGGAAAGTGCGGGCATCTCCGTGAACCGGGGTATCACCGACAAAATTTTCTCCCATAAAGGCATGGGGCTTGTACCGGAAATTTTCAACATTGAAGACCTTGAACGTATTGAAGGCGGATCTGCCATCGGCCATGTCCGGTACTCCACCACCGGTGACTCGGTATTGGCCAATGCCCAGCCTTTTGTGGTCAACCACCGGCACCGCTCCTATGCCCTGGCCCACAACGGCAATCTGGTCAACGCCCACACCATCAGAGAAGAGCTTGAGGAACAGGGCTCCATCTTCCAGACCACCATGGATTCGGAAGTATTTCTGCATCTGTTCATTAAAAGCCTGATAAAAGGCGATTATGAATCAGCTATATTAAAGGCAACGTCAAAGGTCGAAGGGGCCTATTCCATGATACTGCTCACCTGTAAGGGCGAAATCATCGGCCTGAAAGACCCCAACGGATTTCGCCCCCTGGCCCTTGGAAAACTGAACGGACACTATGTATTGGCTTCTGAAACCTGTGCCTTTGACCTGATCCAGGCCGAATTTATCCGGGAACTGGACCCCGGTGAAATCGTTATTATTAATGAAGACGGTATCAGGAGCATCAAACACCCAAAAGCGGCAGTCAAAAAATCCCTGTGCATATTTGAATATATCTATTTTGCCCGTCCTGACTCCACAATTGACGGCAAAAACGTCTATGAAATGAGAAAGGCACATGGAAGGCGCCTGGCCCAGGAATCCCATGTGGATGCAGACCTGGTCATGCCGTTTCCCGATTCCGGCAACTATGCGGCCATCGGCTATGCCGCAGAATCCGGTATCCCTTTTGAAATGGGCATGATACGCAACCATTATGTGGGCAGAAGTTTTATCCAGCCCACCCAGTCCATGCGGGATTTTGCCGTGCGGGTGAAACTGAATCCGGTACGGGAACTGATACGAGGTAAAGATATTATCATTGTTGAAGATTCCATTATCCGGGGCACCACAGCCAAAACCCGTGTCAAAGCCCTGAAGGAGTTGGGAGCCGGAAAAATACACATGCGGGTCTCCTGTCCGCCCCATAAATTCCCCTGTTACTACGGCATTGATTTTTCATCCAAGGGAGAGTTGATTGCAGCCCAGAAACCCCTGGATGAACTGACCGAGTACCTTGGACTGGATTCCCTGCATTACCTGTCCATTGAGGGCATGCTGGAAGCGTCCGGGGTAAATGAGCCCGAAGCCAATTTCTGCAAGGCCTGTTTTGACGGAACCTATCCCGTGCCCTTTGATCCCAATTTTACTAAACAGTATATGGGATAAAATGAAAAAAAAAACCGTAGCAATTTAAAGGCAGATCACCAATCTGTTTTT
>NZ_JBFXHE010000202.1:0-7883 GCF_050177295.1 Desulfobacter sp. | reverse complement strand
CCCTCAATTTTCATCACCAGGTTGCCGTCCTTATCTTGATTCTCGGGAACCATGTGTACTCCTTGTCTGATTTCACTGCTGTTTTTTAAAATATACGCCAATCAAAATTCTGTGTCAAAAAAGTTCAATATTATCATCTAAAAGCCAGCATGTCCTGATTCATATTGACAATAAAACCCCGGTATAGATATACTTTTACAATTTTCAATTGCATCACTTTTAAATTAGTAACGCGTTCAGGGCAGGCTGTTACGAAAAAAAAAATTTATCCGTACGAAAATTATGATATTTGATGGGTGAAATAAAATTCTCGTTTTTTAGAAATCACTTCATCTGTAAGGAGGATGGGATGCGTTTCAAAAATTTTAAGATCAAGAGGAAAATTATCGTAATCGTTATTCTGGCAATTCTCATTTCAGTAGGCGTTGTGGGGAGCTACTCCCTTTACAGCACCATCCACCTGGTCCACGAAGATATTGCCGCCTTTGAAAAAGAGCTGATGGATGAAACCAGACAAAAGCTTATAGACTTGGTGGATTCGGTCTATACCATGGTTGTAAAGGTTCATAGCCAGGCCGTTAGTATTGAAGATATAAAAAAGAGATATGGTGCAGAATTGAAAAATCTTGTGGACCTTCCTTATTCCATGGTTAATAGGGCGTATACACAAGCCCGGAATGCATCCTCCTATATTGACGATCAAAAAATGGAAACAGTCCAGAAAAAGATTGGGTCCGAAATTGAGGCGTTGCGCTATGAGAACGGCAACTATTTCTGGATCAATGACACATACCCCAAAATGGTTCTGCATCCCACGGTACCGGATTTGAATGGAAAAGACATTTCCCGGTTTGCCAAAAACGGGAAAGTCGTTACGGCCCAAGGAACTGATGCCCCCATGTTTGTGGAGATGGTTCGTCTATGCAAGGAAGCGGGAGAGGGATATGTCAGCTATCTTTGGCCCACCATTGATGACACCAACAAATGGGAGAGAAAACTGTCCTATGTCCGTTCTTTCAAGCCCTGGAACTGGATTATCGGTACAGGTGTATACGTTGGCAAAGCTGAAACAGACGCACAAAAAGTGGCCATAAACATTGTTTCTGATATGAAATACGGGGACAATGACTATTTTTACATCATGGATACCCAGGGCAATGTTCTGGCCCATTTAAATCAGGAGAGCATTGGCACAAATTTTATGGACATAAAAGATTCCTCCGGAAGATTTATATTCAGGGAAATTATTGAGATGGCCAAGTCTGACGGTCAGGGCCATATAAATTATACCTGGCCTAAAATAGGATCTGAAAAAGCTGAACCCAAAATCGGATATTTCAGATACTTCAAACCCTGGAACTGGATTGTTGTCACAGGCGTATACATTGATGGGGTGCAAAATAAAATTGTGGAGAAAAGAGAACAACTTAATCATATGGTCCAAAATCAGATTCTTTTTACGGCGGTAACCATTACCATACTCATACTCGCGGCTTTCTTCTGGGTAAGATTCATGGCCAGAAAATACATTGAACTGCCCCTTTCCCAGGGTGTTGATGTGGCAAACAAACTTGCCCAAGGCGATCTGAACGTTACTATTGAATCCAACAGTGAAGATGAGATAGGAGATCTTCAAAAGGCCATTAAGAATATGGCGGCATCGCTTACGGAGATTGTCGATGAGGTCCAGAATGCTGTAAGCAACGTTGCTGCCGGCAGCGAAGAACTCAGCGCCACATCTGAGCAGATGTCCCAGGGCGCCACGGAGCAGGCAGCCTCTGCGGAACAGGCTTCCGTCGCCATGGAGGAGATGTCCGGTAATATCAGACAGAATGCAGAGAATGCCCAGCAGACTGAACGGTTAGCTGTCCAGGCAGCTGAAGACGCCGAGCAGGGGGGAGAGGCTGTGGCCAAAACCGTTGAGGCCATGAAAGAAATTGCCGCCAAGATCCTTATTATTGAAGAGATTGCAAGACAGACCAATATGCTGGCGTTAAATGCCGCCATCGAGGCGGCCCGGGCCGGAGATCACGGCAAGGGGTTTGCCGTGGTGGCAGATGCGGTCAGAAAGCTTGCCGAACGCAGCCAGACTGCAGCCAGTGCAATCAGCAATTTGTCCACTTCCAGTGTTGAAATTGCTGAAAATGCCGGTGCAATGCTCAACAAAATCGTTCCGGATATCCGCAGAACCTCCGAACTGGTTCAGGAAATCAATGCGGCCTCTGCGGAACAGAGCACAGGCGCAGACCAGATAAACAAATCCCTGCAGCAACTGGATCAGATTATCCAGCAGAATGCCAGCTCTTCCGAGGAGATGTCCTCAACCGCAGAAGAACTCTCTGCCCAGGCAGAACAGCTTCAGCAGGCAATCTCCTACTTCAGGCTTGGAAAAATAAAAACCCGGGGGCAGGTGTTTCAAAAGGAAAAATCCGTATCCAAGGCAGATCGGATAAACAGCAGCCGGGAGAGCCGTGACTCAAAAACCATGGCCATTACCAACAGTCAGGACGCACTGGGCCAGGTCCGGGGCGTTGTGCTGGACATGGGGGATGATTCCCTGGATGACGATTTTGAAAAATACTAGACATGATTCGTGTCAGGTGTTCATCTAATCGCTTGACTCTTTTGGAAAACCGATTAATATATTCAAAGTTTATTCAATCTAAATTATTAAAAAAGGCTGAAATTTTGACCTGTACCAAATCCATACTCATCGAAGAAATTTCAAATATATTTGATCACAACCCATCCCAGTCCAAAGAGGTACTTGAAACCCTGATTGAAATCATTAAGTCCACCCTGGCTTCGGGTGAAGATATTATGATTTCCGGATTCGGGAAATTCCAGGTCATTGAAAAGTCCCCGAGAAAGGGAAGGAACCCGGCTACAGGGGATGCCATGCTCCTTGAAAAAAGACGGGTGGTCACGTTCAAATGCGCAGGCAAGCTTAAAAATAAAATCAATGAAAGCATTCAATAAAATCCTAATGCACACGATTTTCACGTAACCGGTTTTTCTTTTTGTCCTGAAGCGGCTATATTTTTACCTCTTTTGTGAGCAGCATTTTGAGCGCGGTCTGGCGGCGGCTGATATCCTGATTTCCCACGGCCATGCCCAAAGCCCTTCGGGTGCCTACAAACACGGCCAGTTTTCGGGCACGGGTAATTCCTGTGTAAATCAGGTTGCGGAAAAGCATTTTAAAATGCTGGGTCAATACCGGAATGATCACCACCTCAAATTCACTTCCCTGGGATTTATGGATGGTAATGGCATAGGCCAGGTCAAGTTCCATAATGTCTGCTTGGCTGTAGCTTACCACCCGGTTATCCGGTAGAAAACGGACCGTGCAGGTCATATCCATGGTGTTAATCCGGTCAATGATGCCGATGTCCCCGTTGAATACCCCCAGATCATAGTTGTTTTTTCTGTGGATCACCCGGTCCCCGGTTCTGAATATCCGCTGGCCCACGGTGAGCTGGGCCTTGCCCGGTTCCATGGGATTATAGCTGTCCTGGATCTCACGGTTCAAAGAAAGGGTGCCAAGACTGCCCCGGGTCATGGGGGAAAGGATCTGGATTTCCGTATCTTTTCCCAGGTATTTGGGAATCCACTCCAGATATAATTTTTTCACTGCATCCAAAGCAGACAGGCCATAATGCAGAGAGGACCATGGGTGTATCTTTTCCACCACCTCCATAAGTTCTTCAATGGGATTTTCAGTGACTGCCAGGCGGGCCAGATCCACATGGGCAAACTTCCTGGGTATCGCAATTTCGGTCTCCCAGGCGGAACACGCCTCGTTAACCCTGAATTCATACAACTCTCCATGATCATTGTCCCGGGGATCAGGAATTTGTTGAACAGCACTGCTGTTTGACGTTTCCGGGTCACCAGGCATATATAAACGTTTGACCCGGCTGACAAAGGCGATCTGTTCTTTGGTCGCTTCATCGGAATCAATGAACAAACAGTCGGTTCCGTCCTGCCAGATGGACGGATATTTAAACGGACTTTTTATCCATGGCATCCGGCCTTTATTGATCTGGTGGGCAAATTTTATGATCAAAGAGGACTGGGCCTGGCGAAACACCTGGGTAAGCCGGAAACAGGGCACTGTTTGTGATGCAATGATATCTTTGAGCACGTTGCCCGCCCCCACTGAAGGCAGCTGGTCATAGTCGCCGATAAATACCACCTGGCATAGCCTGGGTACTGCTTTGAGCAAGGAGGCCGTAAGATTGATATCCAGCATGGAGCACTCGTCCACCACCAGAAAATCTGTCTTTAAAGGGGAGTTTTCATTTCGTTTGAATCCGCCGGCTTTCCAGCCCAGGAGCCGGTGAATGGTTTTGGCCGGTTTTCCGATCACCTCGCTCATACGCTGGGCAGCCCGGCCCGTGGGCGCGGCCAGCATCACCTTTTGGCCCATGGCTTCCAGCAGGCGGACCATCACCCGTGTGGCTGTGGTTTTACCGCACCCGGGTCCACCGGTGAGAACGGAAAACTGCTGCTGCACCACACCCTTGACTGCTGTGGCCTGTTCAACGGAAAGCTGCATCTGACAGCGTTGGCAGAATAACGCCACCCACCGGTCAATCCGGGCCTGGTCAAAGGTCCGGTCAGGTCCTGGATCTGAAAGACGCCTGGCCACATACGCCTCGTCAAAATAGAGAGACCGGGCATAGTAACAGGCCACAGGCTGTCCGCTGTCATCGGCCAGATCCCTGCGCATCAGAAGCCGCTGGGATTCCATGTCTGCCAGAAGGGTTTCAAGCTGCTGTGACAGATCAAGCTTGAGCAGATCTTCTAGCTGTTCCCTGATCTGGGGAAATGTAAGATAACAATGCCCGAACTCCCGGGCTGCGGAAAGCACGTGGCGGATACCGGCGGTGATTCTTGGGAGACTGTCCGTTTCAAGGCCAATGCTCAACGCCACCTTATCTGCGCTAAAGAAACCAATGCCGAAAAAATCAGCAGCAAGGCGATAAGGGTCCTGGGTGATCCAGGCAATGGCATTATGGCCGTATTCCTTATATATGCGAACGGAAAACAACGTGGAAATCCCATGGGACTGCAGGAACATCATCACATCCCGGATGGCCCGGTGCTCCTCCCAGGCCGTTGAAATCATGTCAAGCTTTTTGTGGGCAATCCCGGTCACCTCCACAAGGCGCTCAATATCGGATTCAAACACATCCAGGGTCTGGTCCTTGAAATATCCCACGATTTTTTTTGCGGTTTTGGGGCCCACCCCTTTGATCATCCCTGAACCAAGGTATTTTTCCAGGGCAGATGCCGTAGCAGGCTTTTTCTCCCTGGCATGCACGGCCTTGAACTGACGGCCGAATTTCGGATGTACCGTCCATGCCCCCTCAAATTCCATGGTGGCACCGGCAAACACCTTTGTCTGATGGACCACCACGGTTTCCCGGCTGCCCGGACGATCAAAGGGCAGTACCTTGAGAATAGACCAGCCATTGTCCGGATTATGGAATGTGACCCGGTCCACGACACCTTTTAAGACTTCGTTGATATGGCCGGTATCAGGCAATGTATCTGTCATTTGGTTCATATGGGCTCACCATACAGGACACGCCGGACCAAAACAACTTATTTAGTCAAATCTGGTTTGACCCGCTACCCCTGATTGTATACATACGTATAGGGCGTTTCCTCATGGCTGATATTCCACAGTGTTTCCAGGGAGCCTGAGGCGGCATTGATGCTGGAATATTGGGCTGCCAGGGAGAGAAGGTCCGCCTCAGTGGTGTCGCTGTTGATGTAATCGGCCAGGCTGGTGCTGGTTACTTTTTCCTGAAGGGCTTCGGTAAAATCCAGAATTTCATTGTTTGCTGTTAATGCAGTGAATGCCTGGGTGAATTCGCTGTTTGCGTTTAACATGTCTTCAAGTTCATCACTGCCTGTAAAGCTGTTTTCAACTTCAATTTCATTGTCGCTGTTCAAGGACAGGGAAACCTGCTGGTCGGCATCAATGCCCAGCTCTTCCATGGCTGAGGCCAGCAGCGTGTTTACTATGTCTTCCTGATCGGATGAAGCCGTTTCAAAATCCGACAAGGTCAGTGTACCTGTTGCCGGAAGTCCTAATGATTCCCGGTTGGCTGCGGCCAGGGCTTCTGCCGACAAGGTCACGGTATCTGTGCCGGTGGATACGCCGGTGTTTGAATCCTCGTCATCCTTACTGATAGGCGAGGTCGTTGACAAAAGGCTGGACAAGCCGGTTTTGGCATAGGCGCTAAGACTTGAATAATCACTGGATATGGCGGTCATGATCTTTTCCTTTTCTTAATGATATGATCACTATCTCTCTTTATTTGAAATAGCAATTACTGTGCCGCAGAAAAGAAAATAATAATGCCTTTATTCTCCAATACCTTTGCCTGATCCGACCTATTCGTAACTTTTGTTGAACAGCAATAATTGCCCGGTTTATCGGCAATTTTTACCGTATGGTCATATAAACAACTCCCCTTCGCTGCGGAACACCCGGTTAATTCCGTTTTTGGAAAATACAATCTGCCACAGCTGATTCCGCCGGGTTCTGAAACTGGCTGCACAGGACAGAAGATAATAGGTCCACATGCGGAAAAACCGCATGTCATATTGGTCTTTGATTAAATTCCAGTTCTTCGTGAAATTTTCATACCAGGCCATGAGGGTCCTGTCATAGTAACGGCCCAGGCTATGCAGGTCTTCCAGAATAAATAGTCCTTCTGCGGCTTGGGAGACCTGGCTGGCAGAGGGGACCATGGAGTTGGGGAAAATATATGTGCTGATCCAGGGGTCCGTTCCTTTGGCAGAGGTATTTCCTGCGATGGTGTGCAGAAGAAAAAGCCCGTCATCTTTCAGGCACCGGTGGACCACTTCCATAAAGGTCCCGTAATTTTTCCATCCCACGTGTTCAAACATGCCGATGGAAACAATCCTGTCATATGTTTTATTCAAATTACGATAGTCGGACAGTTCAATGGTTACATCAAGGTTTTTGCATTGTTCCCGGGCATATTCTGCCTGTTCCTTTGAAACGGTGATGCCCTTGACCTTTACGCCGTAAGTCTGAGCCGCATATTTTGCGAACCCGCCCCATCCGCATCCGATATCCAGAACTGCCATCCCGGGTTTGAGACCGATTTTCCGGCAGATCAGATCCAGCTTTCCAATCTGGGCCTCATCCAGATTATCTGCATGGTGCCAGTATCCGCACGAATAATTCAGCCCTTTATCCAGCATGATTTGAAAAAGGGCGTTGCCGATATCGTAATGCTTTTGTCCGATGATAAACGCCCGGGTTTTGCTTTGAACATTCATTACCCTGGCTTTGAAAATTTCCCAGAGGATGGCCGGCTTCATGGATTTGATCTTTTTATCCAGCCGGGATTCGAGAATTCTTTTGAAGAATTCATCCAGGGCCCTGCAATCCCACCAGCCATCCATATAGCTTTCCCCCAGAGCCAGGGAACCGCCCGAGATGATTCTCCGGTAAAATTGGGGGTTGTTGATTTGAATATCCCAGGGACGATTTCCATTGATCTGGATATCCATTGGTTTTAAGATTGTTTTTATAGTCTGCTGTGCTTTTTCTCCTTTCATGGTTCCTCTTCCTTTCCGGCCCAGATCCTGCTTTTTTTGGCGTGTTGCAAGTTCAGAGGGCCAATGGATGAAAGACCCGGGATACCTGTCTAACTATGCAGGCCCAAGGCCTTTACAATTGACGATTTTTTATTTTGCCATAAAAGAAAGTAGTTTTCAACTTTATTAGAAAGCCCGGCGTTGCCCTTGAAAAAAAACAGGCATCAGGTTTTTTAAAACCTGATGCCTCTGTGATGGATTTACAGTTTCGGGTTATTTATTTTTTGAGCTTAATT
>NZ_JBFXHE010000201.1:0-7888 GCF_050177295.1 Desulfobacter sp. | reverse complement strand
AAAAAGGCATTATAACCATAATACGATATGATACCAAGACCCAGGGTTATCAGTGTCAATGTGGAAAACAACAGAAACACTTTGGTCGCAATGGAAACTCTCATGGCCTGGTTCTTTTCTTTTTCCTCTGACATGGCATATTTTTAAAATAACTTCGCCTTTTTTATAGGCAATAGCTATAAGCTATTTAATAAAGTTTTTCAACCATGATAAAGGCAAACTGGGATTTATCGAGGGGGAACCGGCTAGAAATTAATCTGCCATTTAATACCGGCGGAAAAAACCCCGGGCTGGCCATCCTGCACTGCATCAGGTTATGGTTGCCGACAGCATGGGCTAATCCAGCAAAAAACGGGCTGCAGATTTCAAAATCTGCAGCCCGTTATAATTCAGGCAGTTTTTCTATGTATATATTTTTACCTTAGAATGCGATTGCCCAGCAAGCACCGAAGTAGACAGTTTCATTCAACCCGGATTCTCTCTCATCAATCATACCGACTTCAGGAGTAACGGTGACACCCGGGGCCAGAGTAATGGGGGCCTGCAGATAATAGGACTGGGCAATACTGGTACTTTTGCCATCTACATCATAGTCGTCATGGATATACCCATAACCGGCTTCAAGGGCAAGCATATCATTAACGGTATAAGCTACACCAATGGTACCACCAATGGACTCACAATCGTCAACGTCACCATTATTATAAACGGCTTTTCCTTCGTATTGAGTACCAGTAGCAGTACCAAGATTAGCAATATTTTCGCCCCATACAAAGGTACCAAACATACCGAATGCGCCAAAGTTCAACTGTGCACCAAGGCCAATACCAAAGGCATCAACATCTTCATCATCATTGATCTCAAAAGTGTTATAACCACCGGCAATCTGAACCTCTCCCATATCAAAGCCTGCTTTGTAACAAGCCGCAATCATGGGTATTACAGCTTGGGTCTCATATGTATCATTCTCACTGTTTAATGTCCCATTAGTATTAATATAGGCATCTTTTTCAGGATTCAGTAAAGCGATGGAGAAACCACCGAAGGTCAATTTCACTTGGCTAATCTCGTCCTGGTCAAAATCGCCGAACCCACCAAGACCAAGATCTTGTTCTTCCTCCCCAGCCACAAGCTGGTTGGAGTAAGTCACATTGATTGGGGAATAGGCTTTACCAACCGTCAGGATGCCGGAACCAAAATTCCATTCACCATAGAGCAGAACGACATCAGCATTTCCATCTGCGGCACCATATTCAAAGCGACCGGTCAGCTCATCGGACACTTTTACCTCGGCACCAATTGCGGAGCCATCATAAAGACCTTCAGCAAACTGGGTGTCACCGTCATTACTACCATCAATTTGGTCTTCATCGGTCCAAACCGTATAAATCATAGCTTCCCCATAGAAATTCCACTCTGCTGCATAAGCAGACCCTGCCATCAGCGCAAGCGCTAAAGCAGCTACAATAATTTTTTTCATCTTTTTCTCCTTTTAGGATTTATTACTGCCTGAAATCCGGCACTCTGCCTTCCTTTTAAAAACAGGGTACCAAATAAGATTTTCTATTAATGCTATTTCAACGCGTTTGTCAATTGTTTTTTCAATGGTCCACGCGTTATTTCAATTTATAGGAAATAATGTTAGACGTCTTATCATCGGCAAGAATGGCGATCTTGGACCGGGTCACAACGGAAATCACCATCTCCTCTATCCCGTCATTATCAATATCGGCAATATTAAAATCAGAGACCCAGCCCTGCAGGGGGCCAGTCTGGAATACCGGCGCAAGGGCTATGCCGTTCCAGGACATGATTTCAACACGTCCTTCCTTGAACCGTTTAATCCGGCCGATGGCACCGCCGCCAACCTCATTATTTGTAATAAGAAAAACTTTATTCTTTTGGTCCTCTCCCACGGGATGAAATTTGATTCTCGGATTAAAATATTCCCGCTCCCGATAACTGTCATCCGCGCCCTGGGCCCCTGAAAACCAATAATTATTGGTTTTTCCGTATTTTTCAGTACTCTCCCATTCATTGGACCCGGCATCGTTGATGAGCACCAGAAGATGATGCTGGTTAATGCTTAAAAATTCATCGGCATTTCCCTCCCGGACCGGTCCCCTGGCCAGGGAAAGCACGGATGTGCCCCTGGGCATACGGATGGCTTTTTCCTCCCGGTAGGTATCGTTGGCCGGACTCATAATGTAGATTTTTCCGGCATATGGGCCTCTGCCTTTATCCTGGGCATAGAGCACGGGATTTCCATCGGCAGAGTCAATCACACGAAAATAGTAAGACAGGCTGTCCTGAATCGTTGTATATGATGACCCATTATATTCCACCACAAAGGAGGAAAGGGTTTCCCTGTTTATTGTCATGGCCGTGACAAAGATTTCCGGGTACCCGTTGCCGTTAATATCCGCCACATCCAGCCCGATGATTCTTAAATAGGATGCGTAATCCAGGTGGGTCTCTTCGGTGAGCAGGCTTCCCTCAAGATGGTAAATATGAAGTGAAGAATCCGTTGCGGTGACAATCTGAAGACGACCGTCTTTGTTCAGGTCGCCGGTGGCCATGGCCCGGATCACGTCATCCATCTTAAGATGGGTGGTGAATCCCTGGCTTGCCTGCATGGCCATCATGCCGCCGCCATAGAGACCGGGACTGCCGGCGTACTGAAGCCCCCCAAGGGTCGGATTCTCTTCCTGGGGGCGGGCATAGAGCTTGTTATCAATATTGCGGTTAAACACCTTCATATTGATATCACCGGCAAAAGAGTTGACCAGGGGGATGACATCGCCCATGGCATTGCTCTGCTCGAAAAAGGCAAAGGTTTCCTTTTTTCCTGTAACATCCACCATGGCGGCATCCAAACTGATGCTTTCCCCATAATGGGTAAGACTGCCAAAAAGGACGTAATCCACACCCATCTGCGCACCCAGATCCCGGGCACACCCCTCATTGAAACCGCCTTTCAGAAGCCCGCTTGCCTTTGCTCCGGCCAGGGCCTTGTCAACGGTTTCCCGGTCCAGGACATCCACTTTCCCGGCATCGGAAATCCTTGAGGAAAGCATTGAGAACAATCCGTTCTGCAGGAAACCAAGATCCTGGGACGAATTCATTTCAAAAGGGAAGACAGCCACGGTTTTTGTTTCACCGCACAATCCCGAATCGGCTGCTGCCCAGAAAGCAAAAAAAGTCATAACAGCAACCGCTGTTCTGAAAGCAAAAAATGTTTGCATTAATTTTCGCATGGGTTTTCCTTACACTCCTGTCAGATTAAACATGATGCCGGTCCCCAGGGATTCGGAACATCAGGAAAAAGGCATATAAAATGTGCGCCCAAGGCGCTTCGCCCTCTTGTTTCTTGCCTCCGGTTTCTTGACATTAACGCTTAAGTTAATGCGTTTTATATCCCATCCCCCGGTCTCACACAAGTCTTTTAAACAGCTTTTCAAGACTGCGGGCATCAAATGACACAAAAACGGGACGTCCATGGGGGCAGTGCATGGGATTTTCACAGGCAAACAACTGCGCCACAAGCGCTGTCATTTCCTTTAGAGACATGGACTGTCCGCCCCGCACAGACCGGTGGCAGGCCATGGTGGCAAGGGCATGTTCAAGCCAGTCATCTTTAGGGCCTAGGCCGTTGGCATGGCTGATTTTCTCCACCATGTCCATCACCATGAGCCCCACATGCTTTTCCTCCACCAGCACAGGCACTGATTTTATGATAAATGACGTCCCGCCAAAAGGTTCAACCCGAATACCCAAGCCAGCCAGATCCGCCATGATGGATTCAAGGAGCAGGGCTTCCTTGTGGCTCAGTTCCAGGACCTCGGGAACCGCCAGGGACTGGCTCTGGACATCCATACGCCGGTAACGTTTTAAAAGCTGCTCAAAGACAATGCGTTCATGGGCCGCATGCTGGTCCACCAGTATCAGGTGATTCTCCTTTTCCACCACAATATAAATATTGAGCACCTGACCGATAATTCTAAGGGGCATTGTAATGCCCTGCCCTGACGTTTGATTTTCATAGTCAGCCGGAGAAGCATGGAACAGGCGTTTTGTTTCCGGTACCGGACCCCACGATTTTTCGAGGGGTTCAGCAGCCTTCAGGGATTCAGGAAAAGGCTTAAAGACCTCATACACAGGTGGCGGCTGCGGGGCAGAAACGCTTTCAAACAAGTCAGGCGCCAATTTTTTTTCTGACGGGGATGCGGATTTCAGTGCAACCTGGACAGGCGTTGGCGTATCCTTTTTCTCAGCCATGAAAGCCCTGGCATAGGACAATTTATCAGCCTGACCACGGGACAAGGCTGCTTCAACGGCAAGGGACAAGGCGCGGTAAACAGGGCCGGGGGTAATGAATTTTATTTCACGCTTTGCCGGGTGAACGTTTACATCCACCTGGTCCCAGGGCAGTTCCACACACACCGCCCCCACAGGATACCGCCCCTTCATGATTCTGCCCCGGTACCCCTGGAACATGGCGGAGACCAGACCCCGGTCATACACAAGGCGCTGGTTGACGAACAGAAAAATCCGGTTAGCTGTACTGCGGGTAACACCGGGATTGGCGCACACCCCGCGGATACATAGCCCGGGCAGGACGCTATCCCCCCCTTCATCTGTTTCCGGCCACTGCATCTCATACAAATGATCAGCCGCTTCTTTACCCAGCACCATCTGGGCCCGTTGAAAAAGGGTCTGGCCCGGGGGATAGCTTTTGACGGATCTGCGGTTGACCACGAGGCGGAAGCCTACTCCTGGATTTCCCATGGTAAGGCCGGCCAAGGTATCGGCAATATGCCCGGCTTCGGTATTTTCGTTTTTTAAAAATTTTCTTCGGGCAGGGGTGTTGAAAAACAACTGCCGCACTTCCACCATGGTGCCGGCGGGCGCGCCGGTATCTGTCACCCCGGAAAGCTTGCCGCCATTCATATCCACCCGGGTACCAATGGCGTTATCCTTTGTACGGGATACAAGACTGAATTTAGATACAGATGCAATGGACGGCAAGGCCTCGCCCCTGAACCCGAATGTGGAAATGGAAAACAGATCCTCCTTGGTGTAGATCTTGGATGTGGCATACCGCTCCAGTGCCAGCACCGCCTCATCCCGGGAAAGCCCGCACCCGTTGTCCGAAACACGAATTAAGGTTTTGCCTCCGTTTTCAATCTCCACAATTATCCGGTCAGCCCCTGCATCCATGGCGTTTTCCACCAGCTCTTTCACCACGGAAACCGGCCGCTGGACCACTTCGCCGGCAGCGATCTGGTTGGACAGGATATCGGGAAGAATGCGGATTCTGCTCATGAAGGCGTGGCCGGGTTTTCCTTTACAAAACGCAGCAAAAAGTCGCTGTCTTTTGGACTTAAATCAAACTGCAGGCAGGCCTCATCAGCCAGTTTTTTCGCATTCAGGTCCGGCTGGGCCTTTCTTTTTTCAGATACCCACAAAATAGCTTTTTTCAGGGCCTCGCCCTGGGGCATTACAGTGGACATTTTAACCTTCCTTTTACAATTCTGGAAATTCAATATGTTTGTCCATGGCCTGTTCAAATCCAAATCCCGCCCGGATCAGCGACATTTCATCAAAATGCCGGGCCATCATCTGAAGGCCCATGGGAAGCCCGGTGGAGGAAATGCCTGCGGGCACTGAAATCCCGGGGATTCCTGCCAGATTGCAGGACAGGGTGAAAATATCGCTTAAATACATGGTCAAAGGATCGTCCACATTCTCACCGATTTTAAACGCCGGGGTGGGTGCCACAGGAGACAGAATAATGTCGCACGCTCCAAAGGCCCGTTTAAAATCATCCATGATCAGGGCCCGGACCTGGGAGGCACGGCCGTAATAGGCATCATAATACCCTGAAGACAGGGAATAGGTGCCGATAATAATCCGGCGCTGGACCTCCAGTCCAAATCCTTTGGACTTGGTTTTCTTGTACATCTCAATAATATCGTCGGAATCCATATCCCTGTACCCGTACCTCACCCCGTCAAACCTGGCCAGGTTGGCACTGGCTTCACAGGGGGCAATGATATAGTAGGCCGCCACCACATAATTGGTATGGGGCAGGGAGATCTCCTTAATGATAACCCCCAACCCTTCAAGGGTTTTCCGGGCGTTTTCGAACATGGTCTTAACTTCGGGATCAATGCCCCCAAGGTGCGAAAATTCCTTGGGGATGCCTGCGGTCATTCCGGAAAGGCCCTTGTCCTTGAACATGGCGATTCCCTTTGTAAAATCAGGCATCTGTTCAGGTGCGCTGGTGGAATCTTTGGGGTCATGGCCACCCATGAGATTGAGCATCATGGCCGCGTCCGTCACATCCCGGGTAATGGGCCCCACCTGGTCCAGGGATGATGCATAGGCCACAACACCAAACCGTGACACCCGCCCATAGGTGGGCTTGAGCCCCACCACACCGCAATGGGAGGCTGGCTGGCGGATGGAACCGCCGGTGTCCGTGCCCACGGCCCCGGCACAGAACCGGGCAGCCACGGCAGCAGCAGATCCGCCGGAAGAACCGCCAGGCACATGGTCCGTGTTCCAGGGATTGCGGGTAACAAAAAAGGCGGAGTTCTCGGTGGAAGACCCCATGGCGAATTCATCCATATTGGTCTTGCCGATGAGTACAGCATTCTGGGCTTTAAACTTCTCCACCACAGTAGCATCGTACCGGGGCACAAAATTTTCAAGAATTTTAGAGGCACAGGTGGTTTTAACCCCCTTTGTACATAAAACATCTTTCAGGGCCACTGGGATCCCGGTGAAAGCCTGGTTCTCTCCTTTGGCAATAACCCGGTCTGCTTGTTCAGCCTGTTTCAGGGCAAGTTCCGGGTCTACGGTAATAAAGGCTGCGATGTTATTTTCATATTGCTCAATACGGTCAAGGAAGGCCCGTGTCAGTTCAACCGAAGATATTTCCTTTTGGGCCAAAAGGTCCTGGGCCTGGGCAATGGTCAGGGTATGCAGATTCATTTTATTTCCTTACACTCTCGTCTTTTTTTTGGGGGGGGACTACTTCACCACTCTTGGCACCATATAAAAATCCTGGTCACGTTCCGGTGCATTGACCAGAGTCACATCCGGGCCCGGGGACGGTTCCCGGCGGTCTTCCCTGAGTACATTATTCATGAATGCCGCCCCTGATGCCGGTATTACCCCGTCAACATTCACATCTTTGAGGGCATCAATATAATCAAGGATATCACTGAGCTGGCCAGCCAGGGTTTCCTTGAGATCATCATCCACATCCAGCCGGGCCAGATGGGCTATGTTTTCCACTTCCTGCTGTGAGATTTTCATTTTTATTCCTTTTTTATGATCATGCCGCTAACACCTGAACCGGCAAGCTGCGTAAGTCTTGCCCCGGCTGCTTGGTAATCGGCAAAGGAGCCGGTCCTGACCCGGTACCAGGTGTTTCCGTTAATCTGAACACTGACCTGGTAGGAAAAAATCCCCTTTTTATCTAAAAGAACCATCTGGGCCAGGGCATCATTTAAATTCTTATATGACGCAACCTGAATGGTGTATATACCATCGGCCGGTGCCGGGGTTTTCCCGGTATCGGGCCTGGTTTCTTTGGATACCGCCTCTGTTTTGTTACCTGTCTGGATTTTTGATTTTAAAACCTTGGGGGCAACCTGGGTCACGGTCTGTTTTTCACCGACTTTTGTATCTGTTTTTACCGGCGCACTCTTTTTAGGTGGCGGTGCCGGCGGGACAACCTCATTTTTTACCAGCGCACTCTTTTTAGCTGGCGGTATCGGGGCAGCCTCATTACCATGATCCGGCTCGGCCTTATTCCAGGTAGCCAGTTTTTTGCTGTGCTTGACAGGGATCTCTTCAACCTGGGGGGTATCCGGTG
>NZ_JBFXHE010000200.1:0-7904 GCF_050177295.1 Desulfobacter sp. | reverse complement strand
GGCCGGGTCTCGGCCATAAAGTTGTGGATATGGTCTCGTCAGGGGTCAAACTGGAGATTCTGGAATACGGCAAGGAGTGGTCTATGGTGAGAAATTCAACCGGGAAAACCGGCTGGGTGCTGACCCGCTTTCTTACGGAAGAAGCACCCAAAAGCCTTTTGGTTGAGCGGTATAAACAGGAAAACGAACGCCTGGCATCAAAGCTTTCCGCTGTAGAAGAAACTGCAAGAACCTTGGAGGTTCAGAATAAGGAGTTGACGGAAATTGCGCAGAAATATAAGCAACTCAAAGATGCTTCCGCAGGTTACCTGAAGCTTGAGATCAAACATAAAGCGCTTTTGGAACAGTCCCGGGAACAGGAAGAACGTATTCAAAACCTTGAACAAAGCATCAAAAGCGAAGTAAAATTTGCGTTGCTTTCCGGGGCCGGTGTTTTTATCGTGGGACTGATTTTCGGAATGAGCACCCGCAAGAAAAGAAGAGGTTCCCTTTTATCCTGATTTATCCTTAATTTTTTTAACACACCATTTAACATATTAAAGTATTGAGAAATGATTGAAACCGATTTTCTGGTCATTGGCAGCGGTGTTGCCGGTTTAAGCTATGCCTTGAAGGTTGCACAGTTTGGCAGGGTGGTCATTATCACCAAAAAAAAAATATATAAAACCAATACGGCACTTGCCCAGGGCGGCGTTGCCGCGGTATTCAGCAAAACAGATTCCTTTGAAAATCATGTGGCAGACACCCTGGCTGCAGGGGACGGACTTTGCGACGAAGATGTGGTGCGCATGGTGGTGGAAAACGGCCCGGAAAGAATTCGGGAGTTGGTAGATTTGGGAGCACGGTTCAACCGGGAGGGCGGCGGGAAATATGATTTCTCTCTAGGCCGGGAGGGCGGACATTCCCAGAACAGAATCATCCATGCCCGGGACCTCACCGGTAAGGAAATTGAAGATGTTCTGGTACACAATGTTGAACAGCATGAAAATATAACCATTTTGGAAAACCATGTTGCCGTCAACCTGATTACCTATTCCACAAGTGTCCGCAGCGGTCTTGTCAGAACCCAGCATGAAAACATCTGCTGCGGGGCTTATGTCCTGGATAATGAGACCGGAAAGGTGGAAACCTTTGCCGCTAAGGTGACTTTGCTTGCCACAGGTGGCGGTTCAAAGGTTTATCTGTATACATCAAACCCTGATACTGCCACAGGGGATGGCATTGCCATGGCATACCGGGCAGGGGCCACCGTGGCAAATATGGAATTTGTTCAGTTCCATCCCACCTGTCTGTTCCACCCCGAAGCCAAGAATTTTCTGATCTCCGAGGCTGTCAGAGGGGAGGGCGCGTATCTTATTGATGAACAGGGTAACCGGTTCATGGGAAAATACTCTCCGGACCTGGAGCTTGCCTGCCGGGACGTTGTGGCCCGGGCCATTGACAGTGAATTGAAAAAAACCGGTGCCGATTCCGTGTTTCTGGATATCACCCATAAGGATCCTGATTTTATCCGGAAACGGTTTCCCAATATTTATGCCAAATGCCTGGAGTTCGGCATTGACATCACCCGGCAGCCCATTCCCGTGGTGCCGGCAGCCCATTATATGTGCGGCGGCGTGGCCACGGATCTTAACGGACGGTCTGACATCCAGTGTCTTTATGCCGTGGGGGAAACCGCATGCACCGGCCTGCACGGGGCCAACCGCCTGGCTTCAAATTCCCTTCTCGAAGCCTTGGTCTATGCCCATAATGCGGCCCAGTCCTCATTAAAAGAGTTTGAACAGGCTGCGAAGAACCCCACTGTTGATCTGGATCCCTGGGATGAGACCAACACCCTGGATAGTGACGAGGCCATCATGGTCACCCACAACTGGGATGAGATTCGGCGCCTGATGTGGAATTACGTGGGCATTGTACGTTCCGACAAGCGCCTTCACCGTGCCCAGCGTCGTATTGAAATGATCCAGCATGAGATTGAAGAGTACTACTGGGATTTTAAAATTACGGCAGACCTCATTGAGCTGCGCAACCTTGCCATGGTGGCGGAACTGATCATTAAGTGCGCATTAATGCGCAAGGAGAGCCGCGGCCTGCACTACAATCTGTGGTATCCGGACAAGGATGATGCCAATTGCCTCGTGCCGACCCTGGTACAGAAAACTTTTTAAAAATAAAGTAATTGCCGACGGCAAAACAGTTATACAAGGCATTAACTTGGCATTGTACAACCAAGCCAAAGAGCTTTATCTGATGGACTCCTCCCTGAATGCCAGACCCAAATTGTCGCCGTTGCTTGAAAATATATCGACCCTGAATGTTTCAAAAAAAACTATTCATTATCAGTGAACTCCGGGCAGAATCCGTCACGGATAACATGGCCGGCCAATATGCCGCTGACGGATTCTGCCAATTTGAGGGCAAAGAAGATCAGTCAGGAGATTAGATTATGACCAGGAAGCCAACCTATGATGAACTCCTACAAAAAATTAAGGAACTGGAAGAGGAAAAGTGTACCTGGGAAAAAAAATCATCCGTTGAAGAAAGTGATTCCAAATCAAAAGCAATGGACTCATTAGATCAAGCTAATGATTCTTTGAGAAAAGCGGAAAATGAGCTTCGAGACAGTGAACGAAGGTTCCAACGGGCCATGAACGCCAGCCAGGATGGCGTATATGATTGGGATTTAGAGACTAAAGACATCTACTATTCTCCGGGTTGGAAGCGCATGCTTGGTTATGAACCCGATGAACTTCCAGATGCTTTTTCTATTTGGGAGAAATTAACGCATCCAGATGATATAAAAGCATCTTGGACTATGATGAACGAGGTGATTGAGGGTAAACGTGAGCGGTTCGAAATTGAGTTCAGAATGAAGCATAAGAACGGTCATTGGGTTGATATTCTATCCAGGTCGAACCTGTATAAAGATGATCTGAATGGCAGAGTCCGTGTCGTTGGAACTCATGTAGATATCTCAGAGATTAAAAAGGTTGAAAGAGAATTAAAAGCAAGAGAAGAAGAACATTGGGCAATCCTTGAAACAGCCATGGACGGTTTCTGGATTGTTGATACTGCAGGCCGTTTTCTCGAAGTTAATGAAACCTATTGTGAAATGAGCGGCTATGCAAAAGAAGAGCTTCTTCGCATGGATATCAGTGCCGTGGAAGATGTTGAGGCGCCCGCCGACACGGCCGCACACATGCAGAAAATTTTGGCCGATGGACAGGACCGGTTTGAAAGCCGCCATCGTCGCAAGGACGGGACACTCTTCGATGTGGAAGTAAGCGTTCAGAGTCGACCGTTGGATGAACCGAAATGCTTGGTCTTCCTTCGTGACATCACCGAACGAAAACGTGCAGAGGAGGCGTTGCGGGAGAGCGAGAAAACGTACCGGGCTTTGGTCAAAGGGATTCCCGACACCGTGATGCGCTTCGACCGTAAGGGGCGTCATCTGTTTGTCTCAGACAACGTGCGCAAAACCGTGGATATAGAACCGGGGCGTTTCATCGGTAAGACCCATGCGGAGCTGGGTTTTCCCGAGAGTCAGTGCCGGTTCTGGGAGGAATCCATCCGGCAGGTGTTCGACGGCGGCGTGCCCTTCGAGACCGAGTTCTCGTTCGAGGGCAAGGCAGGCCCCGTCATTTTCAACTGCCGGCTCCTTCCTGAGCGGGACGCCCAGGGGGCAATGTCTTCCGTGCTTTCGATCAGCCGTGATATCACCGCCCACCGCAAGGCAGAACAGGAATACCAGACCCTGTTCTGCGAGATGCTGGACGGCTTTGCCCTGCATGAGATCATCCTTGATGCGAACGGGACCCCGGTGGATTATCGTTTCCTGTCAGTCAATCCGGCATTCGAACGCATGACCGGCCTGAGATCCGGAGACATCGTGGGCCGCACCGTACTGGAAGTCCTGCCCGACACCGAGCGGCGCTGGATTGAAACATACGGCAAGGTGGCGCTCACCGGCGAATCGGTTCACTTCGAGAACCACAGCGTTGAACTCGGAAAGCATTTCGATGTGTCGGCCTTTCGTCCTGTTGACGGGCACTTTGTCTGCATTTTTCAGGATATCACCGACCGCAAGCAGGCTGAACTATCTCTTCTGGAAAGCGAAACTCGTTTTAAAGCACTTCATAATGCATCTTTTGGGGGAATAGTCATTCACGACCAAGGGGTTATTCTGGAATGTAATCAGGGTCTTTCGGAGATGACCGGATATGAATACTCAGAGCTTATCGGAATGAACGGACTTTTGTTGATTTCCGAAAAATCTCGAAAAAAAGTAACCAATAATATCCGAGCTGGTTATGAAAAACCTTATGAAGCATTCGGTTTGCGTAAAAATGGAGAAGAATTTCCCATGCGCTTAGATGCCCGGAATGTACCTTATAGGGGGAAACAAGTAAGAACGGTCGAGTTCCGAGATTTAACCGAACAGAAACAGGCTGAAGCGGAAAAAGAAAAACTCCAGGCCCAACTCTCACAGGCACAGAAGATGGAGTCCGTGGGTCGTCTGGCCGGAGGCGTAGCCCACGACTTTAACAATATGCTCAACATAATCCTCGGCAATACGGAAATGGCAATGGAAGAGATAGCCCCGGACGATCCGCTGCACGATAACCTCGGAGAAATTTTCTCTGCGGCCAAGCGCTCTGCCGACATCACCCGACAACTGCTGGCCTTTTCCAGAAAACAGACCATCGCACCCAAGGTCCTTGATCTCAACGATACCATCGGGAGCATACTCAGGATGCTTCGGCGACTGATCGGCGAGGATATTGACCTGGCGTGGCTGCCCGGCGTAAATATCCGGCAGGTCAGAATGGATCCGTCACAAATTGATCAGATTCTGGCCAATCTGTGCGTCAACGCCCGCGATGCCATTGCGGACGTAGGAAAGATCACCATAGAAACTGGCAACACGACCTTTGATTCCGCCTATTGTGCAACACATCCGGGCTTTGTAGCTGGTGACTTTGTCCTGCTGGCGGTCAGCGATGACGGCTGCGGCATGGATCAGGAGACGCTATCTAAGATATTCGAGCCGTTCTTTTCTACCAAGGACGTAGGTAAGGGCACCGGTCTGGGACTGGCCACGGTGTACGGTATCGTTAAACAAAATAGCGGTTTCATCAATGTTTACAGCGAGCCGGACCAGGGTACCACCTTCCGGATCTATCTGCCCCAGTATCTTGCTGAAACCGAAAGTCCGGAAAAGAAAACAGCAGACAAAATAGAAATGGACGGAAATGAAACCATTCTGCTGGTGGAGGATGAACCTTCCATCTTAAGAATGACCCGCATAATGCTGGAGCGAAACGGTTACAAAGTCCTTGCGGCCGGAACGCCGGGAGAAGCGATCTCTCTTGCCCGTGAACACAGTGGCCAGATTCACCTGCTCATGACTGATGTGGTCATGCCCGAGATGAACGGCCGGGACCTGGCCAAAAACCTGCTGTTGCTTTATCCGAACCTCAAGCGATTGTTCATGTCGGGCTATACAGCGAATGTGATCGCCCACCATGGCGTATTGGATGAAGGCGTGCAGTTTATTCAGAAACCGTTCGGAAAGCAGGATCTGGCGATCAAGGTGCGGGAGGTGTTGGACGAAGCGAAATAGGTAACGGGTAATTGGGGTCAGAGTAAAATTAAGCGTTGAATTCACTCAAGAATGATCCTAAACAATGATCCATGGCTCGATTACAGCGCATAGCACCCAAAGACATCCCCATCCATATCATCCAGAGGGGCAACAACCGGCAGGTTTGTTTTGGATCGGATGCCAATCATGCAGCTTTTGCCGAATGGTTGAAAGAATATTCACAAAAATACCATGTTGATGTGCATGCATGGGTGATGATGACCAACCATGTTCATTTGCTGTGCACGCCCCGTAAAGAAAATGGTATCAGTCAAATGATGCAGGATCTGGGACGTCGTTACGTTCGATATTTTAATTATGAATACAAGCGCACCGGAACCCTTTGGGATGGGCGTTATAAATCCTGTCTGATACAATCCGACAGGTATTTGCTTGAAGTTTACAGGTATATTGAACTCAATCCTGTCCGAGCCGGGATTGTTTCAAATCCTAAGGATTATCGCTGGTCGAGCTATCGGATCAATGCACTGGGAAATGTTTCGGATTTATGTATCCCCCACCCTGAATATTTGAATCTTGGGAGGGATTCAGACAAACGCCGGAAGAACTATTGTGAACTGTTCAAGCATCATTTCAGCGACACTGTATTAGAACAAATCCGAAAGGCAACGAACAAGGGCATGATCGTCGGCAATGATCGATTCCGTGAAGAAATCGAAGCCTTAACCGGCCGGCGGGTTAAGGAAAAGAAAAGAGGAAGGCCGGTTGGGTGGCGGAAGCCAAAGATTTAACTTTACTCTGACCCCAATTATTCTAGAAATCATGATAATGGCCTTGGGGGCTTGTTTTGGCTTGTCCTGATCTCCTCAGCCTACTATTTTTTAAATTCATGCGTCAGCACTGGATTGGTGTAAAAAAAATTGACAATTAAAAGTGAACGAATTATATGTACACAACATTATAAAGGGGAGTAGTTATCGGTCGAAGAAAAGGCCGACCCGGATTCCGTCAAGACGGTCGAAAGACCCGGTACCGGGGCAGTGATTCTGTAAACAAGACCTTTATCCCGGATACCATGCCGAGGGTAAAGGTTTTTTTATTTTATCGGCATGGTATCTACGAATGATTTTGTTAAGGAAGGTATCTATGATTGCTGAAATCACCTGGGTCCATTGGACTGCATTTATCCTCGCCGTTATCCTATGTCTGTCCATGGATCTGGGTTTGTTCCACCGGAAAGCCCATGCCGTAAGATTCAAAGAGGCCATCCTGTGGACGGCCATATGGGTTGCGGTAGCCATGGGATTTGCATGGGGACTGAATGTTTTACGCGGTCAGGAAGAGGCTCTTGAATTTTTGACTGGTTATATTGTGGAGCTGTCCCTGTCCATGGACAATGTGTTTGTCATGGCCTTGATTTTCAGGTACTTTCAGGTCCCCTTAGCCTATCAGCACCGGCTTCTGTTCTGGGGCATCATGGGTGCCCTCGTTCTGAGAGGGAGCATGATCTGGGCTGGAGCTGCCCTGGTACGGCAATTTGAATGGATCCTGATCGTTTTTGGTTCTTTTCTAATCTTCAGCGGAATCAAATTGCTGTGTGCCAAAGAAGAAAGTGTGGAACCGGAAAAAAATATCTTAATGCAATTGGCCAGAAGATTTCTGCCCATATCTCCTTCCTATGATCGACAACGCCTTATCACCATTGTCAACGGCCACCGCATGTTTACGCCTCTGGTTCTGGTACTCATCATGGTGGAGGCCACGGATCTTATATTTGCCCTGGATTCAATTCCTGCGATCTTCGGCATCACGACAAAAGAATTTATTGTATTCACCTCCAATGTATTTGCCGTTCTGGGGTTGAGATCCCTTTATTTTGCCCTTGCCGGGGCAATAGACTATTTTCGCTATCTGAAAGTCGGCCTGTCGCTGGTGCTGGTTTTTATTGGTGTCAAAATGTTCCTGCTAAAATTCATCCACATATCCACACTATTGTCTTTGGGGATCATAGGGACAATTATCCTGGGCTCTATCGGGATTTCTCTTGTCAGCCGTTGGATACAGATCAGCAATCAATTGAAACAAAAAGAAATATCCGGCACGACCAATTTTTAAAGAAAAAAGAACATAACACGGGAATTTATCGGCATGCTCATAATCAGCTCGGTTTCAATAAGAATCCGTGATTGGGAGAGAGCCTGTCATGGATCTTTTGAATGGGGGAATATTATTGATGATTGATCTCTATCAGTTTGTGCGGATCAATAAAAAGGTGGTCATCTGGTCTTGCTTCTTTGGG
>NZ_JBFXHE010000199.1:0-7917 GCF_050177295.1 Desulfobacter sp. | reverse complement strand
GTTCCCACCTGGAAAACATTGATCACGTCCCGGACGCCGGGGAAAAAATAACCTCCGAAAACCCCGACCGCCATGGCCAGAAAAATCCATAACGTTAAAAATCTGTCCAGAAAGCTTAAGCTTTTAACCGTTGAATGACTCATTTTTTTCTCCTGTTAACGATTATCCTATTTAATTATTTATGTTTTCAGGAAGTTTTTCGACAAAAGCCCTGATTTCATCCCTGACCCTGCGATAGCAGTCCAGTTGTTTTTCTTCCGGCTCCCCTTTTTTTTCAAGTTCGGCTGCCAGTTTGGGCGGATCGTCAAACCCAACGTGGATCACCTTGCAGCGGGGCGGAAAATAGGGACAGGTTTCATGGGCATGTCCACAAACCGTAATCACGGCATCCAGTTTCATATCCAGAAACTCATTAATCAGCTTGGATCGTTGGCCTGAAATATCCACACCGACCTCAGCCATGACTTTTACGGCATTGGGATTGAGACCGTGTGTTTCAACTCCGGCAGAACAGGCATCAATAATGTCCCCTTTTAAATGTCTGGTCCAGCCTTCCGCCATCTGGCTGCGACATGAATTGCCTGTACACAAGAATAGTATTTTAAGCTTTTCTTTCATCATTTATTCCCCTTTGTTTGAATTGGCGCAGGCACTGCGTTCTCTTTGTTTTTGGCTTAGTTCTTTGCAGGAAATCACCAATTTCTGTTTTAATACCTGCAAATCTTCTTTTACCTGTTCACATTGTTCGACTCTGTTTTCCACCCACCTGAAAAGTGGTGTTAATGAGGGATCATCCCTGTTGATTTGAAAATAGATCCAGCGACCCTGTTTACGTTTTTTTAACACCCCGGCGTTTACCATCAAATCCAGATGCCTGGAGGTGGTCGCTCCGGCTACGCCCAGAAATTCGGTGATCTGGCAGGCACATAATTCGTTATGAACCAATAGGGCATTTAAAACTCTGAGCCTGTTTTTGTCTGACATTGATTTTATAATCGAAAGCGTTTTATCCATGCATTACACACCATTCTATAATTAGCTAAATATCTAAATATAGGAAGCCACAAATTTTAACGCATGTCAAGATAAAATTTTTCAAACCTGTTGGTCGGTATCCCAGGTGGCTGCTGCGTAATATTTGATGTTAATTGAGAACTATCACCACCTGTCCGTTATGCCGGAGGATGTCCACCTTGACACCATAGACAGCAGCGACCATATCACCATTCACATGATCCGGCCGACCTCCGGCAAAGACTTTTCCGTTTTTGAGAAATAAAAACCGATCCGCAAAACGAAAGGCCAGGTTCAAATCGTGCATGGTCATCACGGCAGATATCCGGTGTTCCCTGATCAGCCGCCCGATGGTATGCAAGATATCAAGTTGGTTTTTTAAATCCAGACTGCTCGTGGGTTCGTCAAGGAGCAGCACTTTAGCTTCTTGAACCAGGGCACGGGCGATGCAGACTTTTTGCAATTGGCCCCCGCTGAGTTCATCAATCCAAGAATGGCCAGCATCTGTCCCTGGTCCAATGTGAACCCCAAATCGCTCAACACCACCCGGCCGTTTTTATAGCCTACTTTTAGATCCTGGGCCTTGAGCATCATCGCCTCCTTTCCTGGATCAGAAGATAAAGAAATGTCGGGGCTCCTAAAAACGCGGTGAGAATGGAAACGGGCAATACGTTCGGCGAAAGAACAAGGCGGGCCACCGTATCCGAACTCAAAAGTAAAACAGCCCCGGTCAGACAGGACGCAGGCATTACAAACCGGTGGTCGTCTCCAATAATCCGGCGGACGATATGCGAACAAATCAGCCCGACAAAACCAATGACACCCAGAAAAGAGACGATAAAAGCCTTGATCAACATGGATAAGTAACCTTTTTTTTAATGATATTCTCTCTGATTTCAATCCAAGGAAGCCGATTTTCCCATTACGGTGACTGGAATATTGATCGTGGTTATAACGCTGTTCTGATTTAGCAGCCGACAGAATTGTCGATTGGATAGTTTTTACTCGAACGTGTATTCCTTTGAACCAGTGCTGTTATCCGCTTCTATTGCTTTATTTTCGACAATTATTGCCGCATCGCCCTGAATGGGTATTATTCATGCCAGCATGAGATGCTTCCAATATATCATATTTAAATTACATATAGTTTCATTAGTTATCAAAAATAGAAATCAAGTTAGGCACACTCTTTGCGACTTGAGTTACCCAAACCCCAAATATGAGGAGGCAACTAAAATGAAAAACATAAGCACACTTATCCTGGCCGGATTCATCATTTTGACCGGTTCCCAGGCCATGGCGTGGCCCGGCAGCGGTCACTCCGGTACGGGACATGGAAATGGATACGCCTGTAACGGGGCTGACCTGGACCTGACCCCGGATCAGTCCGTTCAGCTGCTAAAGCTTAAGACGGCATTCATCAAGGCCGTTACACCTTTCCAGAATCAGATGATCACGCTACGTTCCGAACTGCGGATTCTGTGGAACGTAGCGCAGCCGGAGAAGGAAAAAATTTTAGCCAAAGAAAAAGAGATGTCGGATCTCAGCACCAAAATTTCTGAAATCCGCACAACCTATCAGCTGGATTGCAGAGCGGTCCTTACGCCGAACCAGCTGGCCCGTACTCGTTTCGCAGAAAAAGGCATGGAGACTGGACACGGCCCAAATCGGCACCACAACAGTGCCTGGTAAAAATCTGTAATTCACGCATCACGATCATCTTCACCTGAGTGATGTCCTTAGGTGCAAAAAAAAGTAAGGATCATCTTTTCCATGGTCAGAAACCAATTAAAAACAAAAAAAACAACCAGACCCTTAAAACCTTCAGGCGGGAAACAATCCATGATCTGGCTGTCTATCCTGCTTGTCACAATCAGTTTTATTGGCGGCACTGTTTTCAGCAGTTTCAAGCTTTCCAGGACAGCAGCCCCGGAACCCCCTCCTGCCGGAACGGCCCCGGCAGTTGATTTTGATACGCTGAAAACCCGGGCACTTGAAAATAAGCAGAATGCAAACGTCTGGACCCAACTAGGCAACGCCTATTTTGATGCGGGCCAGTATCAAAATGCCATTGATGCCTATGAAAAATCCGTGGCCATTGATCCGGGTAACCCTGATGTTCTCACGGATCTGGGCGTCATGTACCGCCGCAGCAATCAGCCTGAAAAAGCCGTTGAAATGTTCAGCAGAGCAATGGCCGCTGATCCGGGGCATGAAGTGTCACGGATGAACAAAGGCATTGTGCTGCTCCATGATCTGAACGACAAATCTGAAGCCATGAAAGCCTGGAAAGGACTTCTTGAGATCAATCCGTTAGCCACTTTCGGCAACGGACAATCTGTGGATCGTATGGTCTGGGAATACGAGCAGGAACGCAAATAATAAATGGATTTATCAATGATTGGAAAAAAGATGGGAACGGCATGCAACAGGATATTACGCTTTCTGGTGGTTTTGTTCTGCATTGGTACAGGCGTTGTAAATGCCGAACCAGACCCGCAGATGTCTTTGGAATTGTGTGTTGAAACAGCGCTTTTAAACAACCCATCGCTTCTTGCTTTAAAAGCACAGGTCAAAGGGGCGGAATACGATGTAAAGATGGCTGAGGGCCGGAGATGGCCCTCCCTGCATTTTAATGCCGCAGAGTCCTTGTACTCGGATGACACAAGATTGTTTCCGGCAAGTTACAATGGAGAGCAAGGAGTTTTCGGCAAAGATATGACGGATCTGGGCCTGATCCTTCAACTGCCGCTTTATACCGGGGGGCAGTTAAGCGGCGCAACTGCTGCAGCCAGACATAACCGTGAAGCATTTGAATATACGCTTCTGAGAGCATCCCAGATTTTGGAATTTGATGTGGCCCAGACCGCGTACAAAATTCTTGGCCAGGTCAAACAGCTTGAAAGCATCATATTTTCCCAACAGGTATTGAACCGGGATAAAGAGCGTATAACGGCAATGGTTGACGCCAGAAAGGCTGCCAGGGTAGACCTGCTCAGGATGGACGTGCGGCTGGCAAAAATTGACCAGGCCAGGGTGAGTGCTGAAAACAATTTGTATGGCGCATGGCAGGAACTGTTTCGTTTAATGGGAAAAAATGGCCCATTGCCCGACTCCCTTCCTGGAATTGATGGCAGTCTGCTTCCTGTCCCGCCCCTTCCAGACACTGGTGATGCTTTGGAAAAAGCACTGGAAAACCGCCCGGATATAAAGGCGCTGGACAGCAGGGTCGCTGTCCAGAAACAAAAAGCGGCTTCAGCCAGGGGCAAAGCCTTGCCGCAGATCTACTTAAAAGGAAGTTACGGATACCGGTTTATGACTGATTCCAATGACTATCCCCAAGGAACGGATGACTCTGATGTCCGGGGGAGCATTGGGGTAAACCTGGATCTCCCGCTGTTTGAAGGAGGCCATATACGGGCCGAGATTAACCGTGAACAGGCGCTTCTTGCATCCATTGAAAACCAGCGGCACTCCCTTGGCCTTCTGGTTCAAAAGGAGATCCGGACGGCTGTGCTTGATATGACATCGGCCATTCAGCGGATCAAAACCCAGAAAACCGCCGTGGCTCAGGCCAGGGACGCCCTTGCCATTGAGCAGGAAAAGTACCTTCTGGGCAAAGGAACGATTCTGGATGTTCTGGATGCCCAGAATGCCATGCTGGAAATTGAAACCGAATATTACCGGGCCGCAGCTGATTACCACACGGCTGTTGCCAGATTTGCCCTGACCAGGGGAGACACCAAATGATACGCTATTTATCTTTAGTTTTTATATGTTTGACATTAACAACGTTTTTGGGGTGTGACGGGCCGGATGCTTCGGCCCACGCAGAGAGCAAAAAGCCAAAGGATCAGTTCGCCCTGGTGGAAGCTATCACTGCCCGGAAACAATCCATATCAAGACAGCTGGAGCTGACCGGAGATGTGGCGGCCGCCCGGACCGTGGTCATTCAGGCCAGTGTTGAAGGTCCCCTTGCCTTTCTTCCATGGCGGGAGGGCGACCGTGTAACCAAAGGAGAACTGCTTGTTAAAATTGACCGGCCAATGTATCAGGCTGAAATGCAGGCCGCTTCGGCGGCGGTTGATGTCGCCCGGGCAAGGCTTGCGGATCTTAGGGCCGGAGCAAGGTCAGAAGAGAAAAACAAAGCGGCCCAGAAAGTCCGTGAAGTTGAATCCATTGCCGAGTTTACCCGCAAAGACAAAAACAGGGTGGACAGGCTGGTAAAAACCGGGGCCTTACCGGAAGAGGCCCTTGAAAAAGCATCCCTTGCCTGCATCAAAGCGGATGCAGATCTGGCCTCAGCCCGGGATACCTATCAAATCCTCAAGCAAGGTCCAACAAAGGATGATATTGATATCCAGAAAGCCTTGGTAAAGGAGGCGGAAGCCAAATTTTCCATTGCCCGGGCAAAGCTTTCGGAATGCACCATAAGCGCACCTTTTGACGGTATTATTCTTCAGGTGGATGCCACTGTAGGCGATTTTGCCCAGACACGCTCGCTACTGCTGACGATAATGGACACCTCCTCTGTGGTTGTCAGATTCAGTGTTCCGGAGTCCGAATCAAACCTGCAGGACAGAACCCAGCCCGTTTATGTATCCTTTGATGCCCTTGGCGGGCAACCATATCCGGCATCCATCGTCAGAGTCTACCCGCAGATAGATCTTAAAACCCGGACCCGTATGGTGGAAGTCGTACCTGAGAACGTCAAGGACCTGGTTCCGGGCATGTTCGCCCGGGTACGGATTGTCACTCAAAAGGCCTCAAATACGGTTGTACTCCCTGAAAAGGCCGTTTTAGCCATGGAAAACGGCAACGCAGCAGCGTTTGTCGTCAAAGATAATATTGCACAGAAACGCAAGGTTCGCCTGGGCATTGAAGAAGATGCCTGCATCCAGATTCTGGAGGGTATACAGGCCGGCGAACAGGTGATTGTCGCCGGACAGGAAAAACTCAAGCCTGGTGACCGGGTTAAATTAATTTCGCAGCAAAGCAGGTTTCCCTGTTCCAATGGGAATAAAGAGGTGAAAGCACCATGAAAATCACCCAGACACTTTTTAAACGACCGGTTGCTGTAACCGTTATCACAATTGCCGTTTTGTTTGTGGGCCTTTTCAGTCTGAAAAACATGGATGTGGACTATTTACCTGAGATCACCTACCCGATGATCAAAATCCATGCCTGGTGGCGGGGTGCGACCCCGGAAGAGATTGAAACTAATGTGGCCGAGCCTGTGGAGCGGATTATTGCCACGGTGGACAACCTGGATTACATGGAATCGTCAAGTATCGAGGGCATGTATACCCTGCTGGTCAACTTCCGGTACGGGGTAAACGTTGATACTGCATACCAGGACGTCCTGGCAGCCATGGGACGAGTGGCACGAAAACTGCCCCGCAGCATGGACTCTCCAATTGTTATCAAGTCAGACCCTTCCCAGCTGCCCGTAATGCAGCTGACCATCTCATCAGACCGATATGATCTGGTATGGCTCAAAAACTGGGTGGACAACTGGCTCAGTGACAGGATCACCACCATCAACGGTACCGCAGGAGTGGAAGCGGTCGGCGGCCTTAACCGGGAGATCAGGGTACATCTCGATCCTGATCGGCTGGCAGCTTACGGGATTTCCCCGGCAACGGTGGTAACGCTGCTGGATAGTGAAAACCGGGAGGCATTTTCCGGCAGAGTCACCGTCAAAACAAGGGAAATCATCGCCCGAACCATCGGAGAGTTCGAAACCTTGTCCGAGATCCAAAATCTTGTGGTCAAAAGGACGCCCGAAGGTCGGGTTATTTATCTCAAAGATATTGCCAGGGTTCTGGACAGTCATGAGGAAATGAGGGTCAATACCCGATTCAACGGAAAACCCTGTGTAAAACTAAACGTGCTCAAGCAGGCAGAAGCCAACACAGTAACGGTTTCCCGCGCGGTGAATGAGGGGCTGAAGCAACTAAAAACCGAAATTCCAGACGGCGTATCCGTCAATATTGTGGAAAACCAGGGCACATATGTGATGGGTGCAATCCAAAGTGTGGAAAGCTCCGCTGTCATGGCGGCCATTCTGGTAATTTTTGTGGTGTATCTTTTCCTGGGGCGCTGGCGTCAGGTTCTTGTCATGATTGTGGCCCTGCCGGTGACCCTTCTGGCCAACTTTTTTATCATGAAGATAGCCGGATTTTCCATCAACCTCTTTTCTCTGGGGGGGCTTGTGGTGGCACTGGGGGTTATTCTGGACAACTCCATCGTTGTCCTGGAAAACATGACCCGTCTGAAGGAAGAGGGAGAATCCCAGTGGGCCGTAAAGGGCGTGTCCGAAGTTGGTGCAGCAATTGTCGCTTCGACATTGACCTTCCTGGCCCTGTTCCTTCCCTTTCTGTTTGTTCCGGGGTTGAGTGCTCTGTTGTTCAAAGAACTTGTACTGGTGGTCGCAGGTATTGTCATCGTCAGCCTGATTGTGGCACTGACCCTGACACCGGTTTTGACGCGGGCACTGCTCAAAGGCGGCGAATCGGGACGAATGTCGGCCATTGCCGGTATGTTTGATACCGTCATGAATACTCTGACGCGGGTTTACAGCCGGCTTTTACAAGTTTGTATGAATCATAAATGGAAAACCGTACTGGTATCTGTTCTTGTCTTTTCCGCAGGCATATTCCTGGCCGGAAAGGCCGGTTCTGAATTTTTACCCAAGGTGGATGACGGCCGGGTTATGGTCAAGTTGAAAATGCCTTCCGGAGCCTCTGTTTCGGAAATCGACCGCATCTTGACGCAATTGGAAGAAAAGATACGGAATCTGCCCGAAATTGAGAGTATTTTTACCCTTGCCGGCGGAAAAGTATGGGGACTTTACACCTATGAAATCGCCAACGAAGGAGAGCTGGATGTTCAATTGGTTCC
>NZ_JBFXHE010000198.1:0-7955 GCF_050177295.1 Desulfobacter sp. | reverse complement strand
AACACCATTGACATTGAAGGGTCCACTTCATGGCGTGAGGTTACAACCGATGAGGCTAAAGATACAGGATACTACCAGTTTACGGCTGATTTTCTCGGCGGCCAGTTCGGCGCAACTGAAACCGACATTACATTCAATATCGGGTCAAAATTTAACGGTAACAACTGGGTTAATGATTCGTTATCCTCCACCCAGTACGCTAAGTCTTCTTCCACTATATATAAGGATGCAGACGGTTATGCATCAGGGGATCTGACCGGAATTGGGGTGGATTCCGGTGGCCTGGTCACCGGCACCTATTCAAATGGCCAGGACATTGCCTTGTTCAAGATTGCTCTGGCAGATTTTAACAATGTAAACGGCCTTAAAAGTATGGGCGGCAATCTTTATGCAGAAACAACAGACAGCGGGGCGGCCATCACCAATAAGGCCGGGGAAAACGGGCTTGGCACCCTGTCATCCTATTCCCTTGAAATGTCCAACGTGGATATTTCCGAGGAATTTGTTAACATGATTGAACTGCAGACTGCCTATGAAGCCAATGCTAAAATCATCAGTACTGTGGATGAAATGATGGCTACGGTCATAGGCATGAAACGTTAGCAAGCAAGGAGGGGCGCATCATGATACTTCCTCTAATTAAAGCAGAAACACAAACCGATTTTGTGGCGGTTCTTGAAAGGAAAATGATCAGGATGCGGGCTCTGCTTAAGGAATTGAGCCGCATTTTGGACGCTGAGTATGAGGCGGGCATGGCTTATGATTCTAAAAGTTTAAAAAAGCTTATTTTGAGAAAACAAAACAGCGTTAACCGGTTTGAGCATCTTGTACGTGCCGTGGGTGAGCAACTGGGTATGATGGCAGTTGGGGAAATGCCTTCCACCATATCAAGAACCCTTGTCAACAAGGTGAAAATGATTCCGGGGTTGACCCGCCGGCAGGAAGATGTGTTGTACCCGCTTGCACAGGATCTTGAACAAAGACACCTGGACCTGATGAAGGCAGCCCATCGCAACAGTGTATTGTTTAAAACTGCGCTGGACCGTATGTCTGTCGCATCCAGATATATTAACCAAGGAAAGATGATAGCGCCATGAGCAGCCTAGGTTCCATATTAAATACTGCGTCTAATGCCGTCAGGGCCTATCAAGCTGCCATCAGCGTGACAGGTCAGAATATTTCCAACGCGGATAATGGGAATTACAGCATCCAGTCTGCAAATTTTTCCACCACATCTTCGGTGAACTCGGGTGGAAATATTTATGGTACAGGGGTTACGGTTTCTTCAGTAACCAGATCCGTAAACCAGGTTATTGAAAATGCGCTTACGTCCGAATTATCCAGCCAGTCTGCCCTGGAAGAGGCACAGCTCTATATGTCTTCCATTGAAGATCTGTTTTCCGAAAACAGTGATGACAGCCTGAATACGCTTATGGATGCCTACTGGTCTGCCTGGGAAGATCTTGGCAGTAACCCGTCCGGTGAAACCGAACAAAATGCAGTTTATGATGCAGGCGTTGCGTTAACAAAACGCATCAATGCCATTGGAGAGATTCTGTCAGATCTGGCCGTTGAGCTGAATAGTGAAATTTCTTCTGCCGTTTCTGAGGTCAACACTATTTCCGAGCAGATCGCATCGTTAAACGTGGCCATCATCAATGCCGAAAGTACAGGCGGAAATGCCAATGACCTTAAGGATACACGAAACGCCCTGGTGGATGATCTTGGAAAACTCATTGATTTTGACATCACAGTTAAAGAGGACGGCAGTTACCTGATCTCCACCAACGGCCTGCCGCTGGCGGAAGACGGAATTTCATGGGATTTAACCATGAAACAAGGAAGTGTTTACTGGAACGGTAATTCCGGGAACAATTTTGATATAACCGATGATATTTCCGGTGGTTCCATTGCCGGATGGCTTGGGGTCAGGGATGTGGTGATTCCAGAAACCCAGGCTGAATTCAGCGAACTGGCCACAAACCTGATCTGGACCCTGAATTATCAGCATTCCCAGGGAGCAGGTCAAACCTATTTTTCAGGTCTCCTTGAGGGGACCTACCAGGCCGGGGACAGTGGGACGCTTGCCAGCCTGTTTTATGGAGATGAGATTGATTACACCAAGGATTTTTCCATGATGATCCGGGATGCGTCAAATTCCACTTCAGGGTACCAGAACGTGACCGTGGATATGGCCATTTCCACATCTGAACTCTTAAATATCCTGGGGTTAGGAGAAGATAACAGCACATATGAGTTTACAATTATTGATGAGGGTACCCTGGGAGACCAGACCGTGGTACAGTCCAGCGGTTCACTTATGGGCGGTGTGTCATACGGTTCAACAGGTTTTTTGGATGCCCTGGATGCGTCATTGGCCAAACAGACCCTTACCATTACCAATGGTTCCGACACCCAGACTCTGGACATTTCAGACAGTGGATCCGGTGCGGCCCGGTCCGCCGCTGACATTGCCAAAGAACTTTCCGGTATAGACGGCATAAAGGCCTATGCGTCCTCTACTTCAGCCTATTTTGATCTTTCCGGCATTTCATCGGCAAATGACGGGGATATTGTTGAATTTACACTGTATGTTGATGGGTTGCCTGGGGATTTCAGTTTTACTGTAGACTCTTCCGAAGGCACCCTTGAAGAACAGTTCGAAGATGCGCTTAAAGCAGCGGCCCAATCCATCAATAAGACCAACCAGAACACTGATCTGGCTGTGGACGGCCTTTCCATTGAAAGTGCGGCGGGTGCCACCATCGGGGTATACGATTTTAATGTCGTGGACAATGCCGGCATCACCCTTTCCAGTTTTCAGAATTTTGATACGGATGATTCTGTTACATTTACCTTGTCCACCAGCGGGACAACATCACAGTCCATAGACATTGCCGTGGATCTGACGGATGTGGATACCACAGATTCTGCTGCCGTGTCCCAGGCCTTTTACGATGCCATCTCAGCGACCCTGGCAGATAACGATACGCTCACCGCAGACTTGGATAACAGCACAGGTGAACTGACCATTTTGACCACAGACGGATCCAGTTTGTCCCTGTCCAACGGTTCCGGAGATACCAGCAGTGATGCATACATTAATATTGCTGGTACCGGTGGACAGTTCCATTTTAACGGATCAGACGTGGACGGGGCAACTCCGACTGTTTCCACAGGAGATGTCCTATACGTTTCCCTGGATTCCAGCGGTTCTGAAACTCAATCTCTGGATGAAACCAGCTCCGGGGCAAACGATGCCGTAGCAATTACCGGTTCCGTGACCATTGTCATGGATCCGGGTATGGAAATCCGTTCTGATGAGGCTTCCACTGCCGGGCTTTTCGGCGCTTCCGGAAGGTCCGGCTCCGGTACCAGTATGATTACTCTGGGCGGAGAAGGCGGGTATGAGGGTTTCGATGATACGGAACTCATTGAATTTGAACTGGACGGCCACACTATTTCATACGCGGTGGCTGCCCTGCCGCCAGGCATCACGGATGAAGAGCAGGCCCAGCAGTTATATACTGCCCTTTCAGCTACGCTGCCTCCGGAAAGCTATGAGATTGTCAAAAACGGCTCATCAGTCTCCATCGTGAAAATAGATGAGGATGATAAAGATGCCATTGAGATTTTAAATTTCAGCGACAATGGGGATGATGATGCGGTGTTGAGCGTATCCACAGGAACCGGGTCCGGCAGTGAATCGCCTGAAAATGATACCCTGGTTTCCGGCTCAGGCACAAAAAATTCAACAACTGCCGTTACTTTTGGTGATCCTGCCACTATTTACTGGGAAATTTTTGACAGTGGAGGCAACGCCATTGGCAAGTCTGGATACGTTGAAGTGGATGAGGCCGGTATGGTTAAGATCGTTGAAGACGGGAAGACAACCCTGAGTTTTGAACTGTCCGAAGGCAGTCTTGTGGCGGGAAATACGCTTCGGATCAATACGGATGACGACGGCCGGGCCGATATTCTTGACGCATCAGTTACAGGAAAAGCTGCAAGTGTCGATGATACTTATGAGTTTACTGTTATTTCCGGCGGCACCCTGCCGGATAACAAAGATGTGATTGTGATCGAATGGAAGTCCGAAACCGGTTCAGGCACCATTGAACTGGAAGGCAATGAGAAAAAAAACACCCAGATTTCGGTGAAAGTGGACGGCATGACCCTGACCTTTGACAGCGGCACCCTTGTGAAAGGCGATGTTTTTTATGTCACCACGGATGATAATGGTAAAGCCGTGGCCGATGCCGATGGAAATACCATACAGACCCTTTCGGACTGGCACTGGACCCTTGATTCCTTTGCCGACGAGTTTAACCGAAGCGCAGGCGGTGTGACCGCTTCGGTCACCAAGGACAATACCATTGAATTTAATACCAATGATGACTATTGCGCCATTGAAAACGTTACCTGTTCAGGCAGCAACAACATTGACGAAAAAAATTTTGAAATCACGGTATTAAACTACAGCACCCTTGAAATCGAGGCCCAGGGCCTTGAATTTGAGCGTAAGAACGGCACCTGGCGCGTTGCTAACGATCCCACAGGCGGCACCTTTGCCATTATTCCTGATGGCGGTGATGATGACGGATTTCAGATTGATCTGGACGGGGACGGTATAGGGGATATTGAAATTACCTTTGACCAGTCTGTTTCAGGTGACGGATATATCCGCATGGATATGGAATCCAGGGATGCGGATGATCTGTCCTATGCCTTTGCAGGAGATGAAAACGGGGACAGCGGACTTGCCGCAGCCCTTGGGGTAAATACCTTTTTTACCGGTACGGGTACGTCAACCATCGGTGTAAATGATGTGGTGTCCGACGGCGACCTGCTGGCTTCGGGCATCATGGATAAGGCAACAGGAGCGCTTGCATCCAGCGACAACACCAATGCCAATGCCATGGCCGGCACCCGTTACGATACTCTGGACATAAAAGACTATACGTATACCCGGGGAAAGGGCGTGACTGTCTCGGTAACCTCCACCACGCTGGATGATTACCAGGCATCCATGGTCTCTTCCATCGGGTCCACAGCATCCGGCATTAATTCCGCTTTGAGCTATTCCGAAGCCCTGGTGTACCAGCTTACGGCGCAGCGGGATTCAATATCAGCAGTGTCCCTGGATGAAGAAATGATTAACCTGACAGCCCAGCAGCAGGCTTATCTTGCAGCGGCCCAGTTGCTGCAAACGGTGCAGGAAATGTTTGACGCCTTGTTAGCAACGCGTTGATTTTTAAAAGGTTTAATCTTTTGATGCCAATTAACAACACCGGTCCTATAGGAGATCTGCCATGAGAGTAGCAACCATAAGCATATACAAACAGGCAACGTACCAGCTTGGACGGCTCACCTCGGATTTAAACAAGGCTAATGAAGTCGTAACCAACAACCTGAAAATCAATTCCGCATCCGATGATCCGTCCGGTATGAAGCAGGTGCTGACCATCAATTCAACCCTGGCAGCGTTGGACCAGTATCAGGTGAATGTTGATCAGGCCCAGAACATGCTCACCACATCTGAAACGGCCCTTGATTCCATGGCAGATCAGTTGTCTGAGATGAAGCTTTTATGTTCGTCCCTGGCCAATGCGTCGGCTTCTTACCAGGAGCGCTCCAACGCTGCAGAGAGCATGCAGGTTTACCTCGACAGTCTTCTGGACCTTGCCAATACAGAAGCCTATGGCGGATATGTATTTGGCGGTGACGATAACAGGACAACGCCTTTCACCTATAACGATGATGACAACCCCACCAGTGTAAATTACAACGGCAGCAGTGATGCCGTAAACATCAGTATTTCCGAGAACACCACGATATCTTTGGACTGTTGCGGCAGTGATTTGTTTTATGAAGATGAAATCATTGTGGATACCACTAATAACCAGATCATTTTTACCGAAGATTCCGGTGCCGGAAAAGATAATATTCTCACGATTGAGGCGACAATTACCAGCGGTACCTACAACAAAGAAGAACTTGCCGCCGTTGTGGAAGATACATTGAATGAAGCGTCTGAAGAATACGGATACGGTGTTGTTTATAAGGTGGAATATGATGACGATACCAATACTTTTTCCATTGGTACAAACGGCGGTGATACCACCACCACTGTGACCTTTGAGAACATTGATACCGAAACCGTCAGAGTCGCCAACTTTGACTCCACGAGCCAGGATTTTGATGACGTTGAAATTAAAATTATAAACGACTCAGCCCTAACCAAATACACACCGGAGGATGGCTCGGAACCCTTAACTTTGACCTACACCGAAGACGGTACCTGGGAGGTCACCAATGACCCCGGATACGGACTCGCTGCTAAAATTGAGGCCAGCGGCGATACCATAGAAATAGATGTGGATGATGACGGGGAGTCTGATATTGTCATTGATCTGAATGAACCCCCGGAACAGGGCACCACCATCTCCTTTGACATTGTGGAAGGGTATGAAAACGCAAGCATCCTGACGGATCTTGGATTTGATTCGGAAACCGTGACGCTTTCACCCGTATCCAGCGATACGCCAGTGGCTGGGGCTGTTACGGTGGTGGCAGGAAAAAATGACACCATTGATTTCATCGAAACCACAGAGGACAAAGATACCAGCGTACAGTTGACAGCTACTATAAAAGCCGGTAGTTACGCGAATTCTGAATCCTATGCCAAGGCCGTGGAAGAGGCACTTGAAACCGCTTCTGCGAAAAACGGCAACCGGGTGAACTACTCGGTTGAATATGATAAAGACAGAAAAACTTTTACTATCAGCGAAGATGTTGATACCGGACGCCAGCTTGAATCCTTTGAATTGCTTTTCTCATCCGGCACCCATACCGATTCCAGTGCGGCATCTGATCTTGGGTTTAGTGACAAAGATGTCTCATCCGGTCCTGTGGAAGGTGCCGCCGCCTCCTGGAGTATCTGGGATACTGTTTTTGATCTGAAAGAGGCTTTGGAAAATGACGACGTGGACGGCATCCAGAGGGCCATGACCCGGCTGGAAAATCATTATGAGAGCATTACCTCTGCCATCTCTTCCATAGGAACAACTTATAACGCCACCACCACAGCCGAAGTCACCATCTCAAAATCGGATTTGACGCTGACCACCCAGCGCTCCACGGTCCGGGATGCAGATGCCGTGGAAGCCATTATGGTGCTTAAATCTACCCAGACCATTTATGAAGCGGCTTTAAGTTCTACCTCCTCTGTTATGGGCCTAGGAAGTTTGATGGATTACATGTAATCGCTTTAGAACAGATATTTCCAGACTTTCCAGCCAACCTTTTCTTCGCGCTGCCACCCGGCCGGCATCTGCATAAGGGTCTCTGGATTCTGATTTTTCAGCTTATTGATATTTTTCTGCTTTTCCTGTTCCATCTGTTCCCAGGTGACGGTTGTGCGGTCGAACACCTTGTGATTAATGGCTGCGGCAATACAGTCCACCTTTTGTATCAGGTCGTCACTGTTCTTGGATTGCTCAAAAAAAGCCATGTACTGTTTTTCAGTGGTGTCAAACACCTTGGCGTCAATGCTGAAAGTACCTGCAAGGCTGGTGATGGTGCCGTAAAGCACATATCTGGATCCGGTTCTCCGTGCAGTTTCATGGACCAGGTCGCTGCCGGAAAATTTTTTTAATTCAGCTTCAAGGGCTGCCATCTTCTTGGGCGGCACAACAACGACTTTTTCAGGGCAGGTGAGCCTGGAATAGAGCATGGTTGAAATGCCTTTTTTAATATAGTCCAGATTCTTGTCGGCATTGATGTTAAAGGAAAGGACTGCAAGGGTTTCAGGGGTGTTTGCAAAGGCCGCTGTATGTGCAAAGATCAATCCGGCAAGGATAAAAACGGACATAATGCCTTTGAAAAATGAGGGTGATTTCTTCATTTGCTTCTCCCGTTACAATTTTGATTTGAGCATGGGCGTGACCACTTTG
>NZ_JBFXHE010000197.1:0-7961 GCF_050177295.1 Desulfobacter sp. | reverse complement strand
AGAAAAACCGCCGATACCCAGCATGATCAGGTCGCCTTTAACCTGGGAAGAGATTTCGATTTTTTTCAGACCTGCGGCTTTTTTCAGTTCGGCTACCAGTTCTGCGCCTTCAAGCTTGCAACATACAAGACCTTTCCCGCCATGGGGTGCAACTAATTTAGACATATACATCATTCTCCTTAATCTATAGTTAACTACCAGTATAAGTGTCAGGTGCCTTGCTCCGGCACCTAACTTCAATTTTATTTAAAAATCTTGTAAGATTTAATGATGATTGGCTGATTTGTCAAGAATTATATTTGCTTAACTTTAACAGTTCTCCCACCTCATCCATGGATACTGCATGGGCATGGGCTTCAAGCCCGGGCTGCTTAAATGCGACGAACCAGGTACCTGCCCCTTCAGCCGCTTTTTTATCGTATATGGAATCCCCGATGAACACAATCTGCCGGGGCAGCAGCGCATAGGCCTCCATAATTTTTTCGAGCTGGTCAGGGAAGGGTTTGGGATGGGCCACATCAGATGCCGTGACAACAATATCAAATGAATTTTTCAGCTTATGTTGAATAAGTACATTTTCCATGGTATTTGTCCGGTTTGTGGCCACACCGCGCACCATACCCGCCTGCTTTATGGCATTCAGCAACTCAATCAGGCCCGGTTCCATCAGCATAAAGGGGACCACGCTTTCATAGCCGATGCTTTTGATCATCTTATATACAGGCCGGGGATCATCCATTTCCGGGAAAAGATATTCAACAGCAGCTTTTACCGTCATCATATGAACGTTCAGAAACTGCTCATCGTCAAGGGGTGGTTTGTTAAAACCAACCAGGACATCATTATAAAATATGCGGTTGGCCCGGGCCGTATCAAACATGACACCGTCGCAGTCAAACACAACGGCCTTAATTACTGCTGTATCCATTCTGTCAGATTCCTTGGGCTACTCATTGTTTTCATGTATCTTTGAATCACTCTTTTCCCTATACGCTGCCTTTTCAAAAATGGCATATACCCTGATTCTTAAATTCGGTTTATGGGGATTGTCTGTTGTCAATGTAATAAAATCATAAAGATCCGCAGAACGGTCGGAATAGCAGGAAACCCTGACCCGCCAAATTTTTTCCCCCTGGCCGGGCTTGATCAGCTCGGCCTTTATCTGCTTATTATACTTAAGCGTCATGTCAAGGATCTTCAATTCATCCCCCATCACCGGTTCAATGGTGACCGCTTCACTTAAGGTCTGACCCGGTGCACCGCTCAGGTTCACGGTGCTGGGACTGATCTTGACAGCCTCCCTAACGTTGCCGGCAATTCTTAAATAAAATTTTTCATTCCCAGGATCATCGGTTTTAACCAGAATTTTCTTAATCAACTCACGCCCGCCATACCCTGCGGTCTTAACACCAATGGTTATTTTTCCTTCCCCGCCCGGGGGAATCTGCCTGTCATAGGCTTTCTTGTCACAGCCTCAGGGGGGCTGGACCCCGGTAATGTTCAGGGGAGCATCCCCCTGGTTTTTTATTATAAAATCATGGGTTAAATTCTGTCCTTCAAAAACAGATTTAAAATCAAAACAGGGTGCCACCGGCACGGCCCTGGGACCCGCCCAGACATGCGACAGTCCTGCAAAGGACAACAGAAATGCACAAATGATTATAAGATTGATTTTAAAATTGATGGATTTCATTTTTTGTATCCATTGTTTTTTACCAACGAATAGGAAAAATAGCCTATTCAACCCTTAAATTCAAGGCTGTCCGTTCATTGCAGATAAAAAACAGGATTACCAACCGATCCAGTTCACCTAGTCAGATTTAAATTTCAGACAAGGCGTTCGGTCTGTTCATCTGCGGTCCTAAGAGGATTTCATTGACCTGGCGGCAAAGCAGATGGCCCATATCCAGAATAGTGTTGTCAATGCGTCGGACCGGCACCATCCCCATGAGCGCATTGGTCACAAACACATACGGCAGGGTGCAAAACCTTTCAACATCCAACGCAACCCGGCTTATAGTGAAGCCTTTTTTTGCCATAATCTGCATTACACACTTAAGCGTTATCCCATCAAGCACATGACCGGAAGCAGGAACAACCATATTTTTACCATCCAGGGACAAAATATTGCAGGTATTTGTTTCAGATACAGTGCTGTCCGAATTTAAAATCAAAGATTCATCCGCGCCATGATCAAGGGCAAAGGTCCGCGCCAGGTCGTAGAACAGATAATTCATGGATTTATGATCTGCCAGAAATGAGTGCCGGGCATGGGGAAAGGTCACCAGGTCAAGGCCTTTTTTGCCAAGCCGTTCAAGGCGGTGCACATAGGTGCGGATAAAAGCGGCAGCAAATACACGCCGCCCCGGACGGTCATCCTTTGCCGCCACAAGTTTGACTGCGCAGGTCTTTTGTTCAAACCCGTTTTGGGAAATAAGCTGTCCGACAACCGATTCCCAGCAGATATCCGGCAAAGATCCGCCAAAAACAGCACGCCAGGACTTTTCCAGACGCCTGATATGTTCAGGCAGTCGAAGGGGAATTCCCGCGTCCACCCGGATGGTTTCAAACAGGCCGGCACCGTATAAAAAACCTGGGATACCAGCCGGCACCCGGGCAAGCTCCTGGGGGACAAAGCAGCCGTTTACCCAGGCTATGATTGATTTTTCAATATGTTGACCCGCCCCTTGTGCCAGGGTATCCATCAGGGTCTTTCCCTTGACCAGGGTCTCTTCAAACTCTTTTTCAGGGTCTGAATCATAAACAACACCGCCGCCCATGGAAAAAAACAGCCGCCCGTCATGGACCACGGCCGTGCGGATGGCAACGGAGAGATCCATGGTGCCGTGGAAACTTAAATATCCGATGGCACCGGTATATACATGACGTTTTACAGGTTCCAGCGCATCAATGATTTCCATGGCGCGGATCTTGGGGCAGCCGGTGATGGAGCCTCCGGGAAAGGCGGCCCTGACCACCCCAGTAGAGGAAACGCCCGCTTTCAGGCGGCCTTTAACCACAGATACCAGATGAAACACATTGTCATAGGGTTCCAGGCATTTATGGGCTGTGACGTCCACAGAATCATGTTCTGTGACCCGGGACAAATCATTGCGCATCAGGTCTACAATCATAGTTAGTTCAGCATCATCCTTGGTGCTCCGGAATAAGGTTCCCGCGTTTTCCCTGTCCTGTTCAGGCGTGTCTCCCCGGGTAATGGTTCCCTTGATGGGCCGTGTTTCAACGGTCCGGCCCTCAACTTTGAGAAAGCGTTCGGGCGACGTGGAGACCACCTGGTGATTCCCGGCCTGGACAAAGGCGAAAAAAGGGGCGGGATTCTTTTGGAACAGCTTTAAAAACAGGGCATAGGCATCGCCGCTGAAACCCGTTTCAAAACGCTGGGACAGATTGGCCTGGTAGATATCACCCTGTCTTAAATGCTCAATAATCTGTGATACAGCGGACAGATATTCCGGTTTGGCAAATGAAGAGACAAACCCTGTGTTGTCAGCGCAGAAACCGCCGGGCTGCCAGGATTGTTCAAGCCGCTTAAGAAAGGATTCTTCCCGGGCCAGAACATTGTCTTGTCCCTTATCCCGGTCAAACACAGGCAGGCAAAGCCAGTTTTCACAGGTTTTTCGATCCTGGATCAAAATGACGGACGGGGCATACAGACAGATATCGGGCAAACCGTTGCCCACACAGGTCCGGGGCAGCTCTTCGATCCTGTCTTTCAGATCATAGGCAAAATAGCCGAACAGGCCGGCGGTCACCGGCAGTTTGAATGTCTTATCCAACAAGGAAAGTTTTTCTAGCAGGGTATCAACCAGATCAAACGGGTCCTGGTCTGTTTCATGGCAGACAAAGCACCCGGCTGAATCTTTGACGTTCATACAGATCCTGTTCCCTGTCCCTTTCAGCATCAGCCAGGGATCTGTCGCAAGGATATGATACCGGGCACAGTCCAGGTCAGATCCGGACAAAAGCACCACCGTGCCCTCTTGCCGGGAAAACCGGGCAGCAGCATGTTCAAAGGGAAGATCAACATTTAAACCCCGGATCACAATATCTGTGATCCGGGGCAAAAAAAATTTTTCAGACATTATCTGAGAAAAGGGTTCATCCGCTTTTCATTGGCAATGGAAGTCCTAGGCCCATGCCCCGGATAAACAATGGTGTCTTCGTCCAAATTCATCAGCTTGGTCTTAATGGAGGAAATCAAGGTGTCATAATCACCGCCAGGCAGGTCAGTTCGGCCGATTGAGCCCATAAAAAGGGTGTCTCCGGCAAACAGATGCCCGGGGGTGTAAAGGCAGATGCCCCCGGGCGAGTGTCCCGGGGTGTGGATCACTTCCAGGGTGATATTGCCAAAGGTAATGGTGTCGCCGTCCTTGAGATGAATGTCGGCAGGCGGAGAATTTTCTGCACCAAGACCGAACATGGCCGCATGGCGGGACAGGTCTGCAAGCATGGGTTCATCATCCGGATGAACGGCGATCTGGGCGCCTGTGGCTTCTTTCATCCGCTTGTTTGCCCCTACATGGTCAAAATGACCATGGGTGTTGATCAGATATTTTACCTTCAGTTCAGCCTTGGCAAGGGCCATGAGGATCCGGTCTGCATCATCGCCCGGGTCTATGACAGCGGCCTGTTTTGTATCTTCACACCCCAGAATAAAGCAGTTGGCCATAATGGGGCCGACTTCAAGTTTTTGTATAATCAAAACATCCTCCTTGATCTTCACGTCCTGGTCTATAGCTCATGCAGTACCCTGATCCGGTCCAGCACCCCGTTGATGAACGGCCCGGAATCCCGGGTGCCAAATTTTTTGCCGATTTCAACCGCCTCATTAATGGATACCGAGGACGGAATATCCGACAAATTAAGCATTTCAAAAACGGCAATACGCATGATATTTCTGTCCACTGCCGGCATTCGGGAAATCTTCCAGTTCTTGGCCCATTGATCTAAAAGCGTGTCTATCTTTTCACGATTCTCCAGAACCCCGTCCACAAGCGTCAGAAAAAAAACACGGGTGGATTCACTTAAATCTTTCCCGTGCTGTTCAAGGAATTCATCCATTTGCTGCGGAGAACCGGTTTTATTCAGATCCGATTTATTCAGATCCAAGGCAAACAGGGCCTGCATGGCCAGTTCCCGGGATTTGCGCCTGTCACCCATGTTCTATTCCATAGCCGCGCACAGGTTTGCCATTTCAACGGCACCCAAGGCCACATCAAAGCCCTTGTTACCGGATTTTGTACCGGCCCGTTCAATGGCCTGCTCAATGGTTTCAGTGGTGAGAACGCCAAACATCACCGGCACTTTGGCCTCAAGGCTGACAGCAGCAATACCCTTGGATACTTCGGCACATACATAATCATAATGGGTGGTGGCCCCGCGGATTACAGCACCTAAACAGATAATGGCGTCATATTTTTTTAAAGCAGCCATTTTGGCTGCGGCCAATGGGATTTCAAAGGCACCAGGCACCTTGACAACGGCAATATCCTTATCCTGTGCACCGCTTCGAATCAAGGCATCCACGGCACCTGACACAAGTTTGTCCACAATAAAATCATTGAACCTGGCGGCAACAATACCAAATTTTTTGCCTTTGGCATTCAAATTGGCTTCAATTATCTGAGGCATATTTATTATCCTTATTTAATATGTAGTAGATGACCCATCTTAGCCTGCTTGCACTTCAAATACCCCTGGTTGTAGGCATTGGGCGCCACTTCAATGGGCACCTGCTCCACAACGCTCAGGCCGTAGCCTTGAAGCCCCACCATTTTTTTAGGGTTATTGGTGAGCAGACGCATTTTACGTACGCCCAGATCCACCAGCATCTGGGCACCGACACCGTAATCACGCATGTCAGCGGAAAATCCAAGCTTTTCATTGGCCTGGACCGTATCCAAGCCCTGGCGCTGGTATTCATAGGCTTTTAATTTGTTCACAAGGCCGATACCCCGGCCCTCCTGGCGCAAATACAGAATAACGCCGCAGCCTTCCTCGTCCATCATTTGCATGGCCCGATGAAGCTGATCCTGACAGTCACATCGCAAAGAAGAGAAGATATCCCCGGTCATACATTCGGAATGCACCCGCACCAGAATCGCCTTTTCCGGGTCAATTTCACCCTTAACCAAAGCAATGTGGGTAAGATTGTCAATATCATTCTCATAGGCAATGATTTTGAATTCACCGCCCACCCGGGTGGGAATAACGGTCTGCGCAGCCTGTTTTACAAAGCTTTCTGTTTTTAACCGGTATTGAACAAGATCCGCCACCGTGCAGATGCCGATGCCGTGCTTTTCGGAAAATTGTTCAAGGGAAGGCATCCTTGCCATAGTACCGTCATCATCCATGATTTCACAGATGACACCGGCGGGCTTGAGCCCTGCCAGGCGTGCAAGATCCACAGACCCTTCAGTCTGGCCGATGCGCACCATAACCCCGCCGTCCCGGGCCCGTAAAGGAAAAATGTGACCTGGTCTTGCAATGTCCTGGGGTCCTGTTTCATCAGCCACTGCCGTTAAAATAGTGGTAGCCCGGTCTGCGGCGGATATGCCTGTAGTCACACCCTGTTTGGCCTCAATGGAAACCGTAAACCCCGTACCGTACTGGGAGGTGTTATTCTCAACCATCATGGGCAGGTCAAGCTTGTCAGCAATACTTGAATCCAGGGACAGGCAGATAAGACCCCGGCCATGGGTGGCCATGAAGTTGATGGTTTCCGGGGTTACGGCCTGGGCTGCCATGGTCAGATCCCCTTCGTTTTCCCTATCCTCGTCATCCACCAGGATGACCATTTTTCCGTTTTTTATATCTTCAATTGCCTGTTCAATGGTTAAATGCGGCATGTTGTCTATCCTTTACAAGAATCCGTTCCGGGCAAGAAATGACATACTGATGTCCGCGCCTGCATCAGCACCGGCGTCATTGGCACTATTAGCGCTTTTCCTTTGCCCTGATAAAAATTTTTTCACATATTTTCCCAGCATATCCGTCTCAATATTGACGCGATCCCCCACATTTTTAAATCCGATGGTTGTAATCTTTGCGGTATGGGGAATAATGCTTACCGAAAAACCGTTTTTCCAGCATTGGTTGATGGTGAGACTGATCCCGTCAACGGCCACAGAGCCCTTTTCTATTATCTCATCAGCTATATTTTCCGGCACCTGGATGTCATATATGATGGCATTGCTCCGGGTCTCGATTTTTAAAACCACACCGGTACCGTCTATATGCCCGGATACCAGGTGCCCGTCTATACGGTCCGACAGCCTCAGCGCCCGTTCAATGTTGACCCGGGCCCCGGGTCCAAGAGATTTGAAGGTGGTGCGGGATACGGTTTCCGGTGCCATGTCCACCTTGAACTGCCCTTTGCCAAGGCTTACAGCGGTCAAACAGGCCCCGTTCACGGCAATGGAATCCCCGATGCCTGTACCGGAAAAATCCAGGCCGCAGGCAATCACCAGAATTTTGCCCTCCCCCTGGGTTTCAATGCGCCGAATGGTGCCCAGACTTTCTATGATTCCGGTAAACAAAAGTTCTCTCCCCCCAAATTTTCTACCCCCATTACCTCCCATTGCCAACCGGCCTATTCCGGGGTTCAATATAGCCTATGACCAGTATATCTGAACCGAACTGCCGGGTACTGACCCGGGCCAGTTCAAACAGGTCTTTTATCGTTTCAGGACCCGGGCCGTTGAACACCGGGATACCGTCATTTCCACCCATGATCTTGGGGGCAAGGAAATAGCAGACCTTATTTACAATCCCTGCAGCCAGAGCCGATGCAGCCACCCGCCCCCCGCCTTCAATCAGAAGGCTTGTGACGGACAGTTTTCTTAACCTAATCATCAGGTCATTTAAATCAAGCCGATTTTCCAAGACCTTGCATTCAAGAACCTGTGCGCCCCGGTCTTTGAGGCGCAGGATTTTGGCGG
>NZ_JBFXHE010000196.1:0-8013 GCF_050177295.1 Desulfobacter sp. | reverse complement strand
CGGGTATTGGCGGGATAGCGGGGTATTTATTTTATTGATTGGCGGGGTATTGCGGCGGGATATATCCGTTACAGTATTTCGTCACTGATTCTAAGGTATGGCGTTACACTATTCGATTCTTACCAGCTGTCTCCGCTCTGGCCTGGGCCAGCATCCCTTTTTTATCCTTGCTATCCAAAATTCCTTCGTAAAACAGGGAGTTGATCTGCTGTTCCAATTGTCGCCGGCTCCAGGTTCCGGCCACGGTCTCTTTTTCGTAAAACTGCCGGGCTTTCTTATTCTCAATTTGCATCAGCACCCGGTAATGGGACCAGCTTAAATCCGGGTGAAAGCCGTTGCCTGTTTCCAATGGGTCACCCACAGGGTGACCTGTTGCCTGTAATTTGAATGGGTCACCCGGTGGGTGACCCATTGGGACAAGCCGGTCCGGATAGTCCTGGTAAAAGGCTTTGAAATATTTCAAATTGGTGGAGGAAGACCCTTTGCCGTACTGGGCCTGTAGTTTTTCCGAAAGCTGTTCCAGCAGCTTTTGGCCGTATTGAGCTCTTTTTTCTCCTGCCTGAAGCGCTTCAAAGATTTCTCTCTCTTTTTCATCCCAGATTTTATCAACCAGCTCGCTTTTGTCCATTTATGTCGAAGTTCCAATCGGTAGAGAATCTGTGATTCATTACCTATAATCAATTCAACCCAAAAAACAAACAATAAATGAGCATTTAATTTTCAATTTCGCCTTACATTCATTCAGTGTTGACGCATGATATTTTTTACCCTTTGACACCAACCCGTTGGTACATTGAAAGCTGTATCCTTGTTGAAAAACATCATGGATATGTGTACGAGAACTGTTTCTCGTATGACTGGAACGTCATGAAAGGATACCATGGTCTGATGCGCCTGAGCCATGTGTTCAACATTTCGGCTCGATACTCAGATCGGCTTGCCAAAGTTATTAAAGATATCGGCGTGATGAAAAATGCTTTTTGGGATTAAAAACGGTTGAAGCCTTCTCAAGGAAGGAGGCAAGATCTCCTCAGCCTGCTATTTTTTAAATTCATGCGTCAGCACTGATTTTTACCCCAAAAAGATGACAACCGGGCCGGTTTATGACAAACTGTGCCCGGTAAAAAACCAGGATGTCCGGTGCAGACCGGAACTTAAGCAGAAAGGATATGACAGTGAGTAATCTTGACGCATTTCTGGACAAGCTCCAGGAGGAGATATTTGATGAGGCAAAACAGGCTCTAGGTGAAAAAGGTTTTCACCGCTGGCGAAACCCAAAATACAACGGCCGGATGGAAAACCCTGATGGATGGGGCCGGGTAACCGGAGAGTGCGGGGACACCATGGAAATATATCTTAAGTTTAAGGACAACCAGGTGGCAGACGCGTCCTATTTTACCGACGGGTGTGCCTCTTCCATGGTCAGCGGGTCCTTTGCCGCAGAACTGACCCTGGGCAAAACCCCGGAAGAATTGACTGATATCACCGCAGACCACGTTCTTGCCGCCATTGGCCGGCTGCCGGAAGCCGACCTTCATTGCACCACCCTGGCCGCCCGCACCATCCAGGCCGCTTTGGACAACTACATGGGCACCCTTGTGAAAAAAAAGTGATTTTATGGAAATCCGCCAATTTACCACATTCCCTTGCCATAAAAGTCCCAGGGGAATACAATAACGCAGTTCTTACTCAGGCTGCCGATAAAGCGCTAACAGCCTCGTTGCCGCGAAAACATCCGGCATTTTTCTAACAGCCTGACAGATTGGGGAATATCATTAATCTGAACAAAATCGGAGGTAAAAATGGGCAAAGATACGCATAAAGATCAGAAGCCGTTAGTGGCTTGGTTTACGGACTTGACCATTGACGACGTGCCCCTGGTGGGCGGCAAGAACGCCAGCCTGGGCGAGATGTACCGCAATTTGAGCCCCAAGGGAGTGAGTATTCCCAACGGATTCGCGGTCACCGCCCATGCCTATACCTATCTTCTGGAAAAATCCAAGGCCATGGACAAGATTCGGGAAATATTGTCCGACCTGGACACCCATGACATGGACAACCTTCAGGAACGCGGGGCCAGGGTCAGGAATCTGATCCGCAGCCTGGAATTTCCAGGCGCGTTGTATAAGGAAATAGCCAAAGCCTATGCCAGATTGGAAGAAGAATACGGCAAGAACGTGGATGTGGCCGTGCGTTCCTCGGCAACGGCCGAAGACCTGCCGGACGCCAGTTTTGCCGGGCAGCAGGACACCTATCTGAACATCCGTGGCGTGGAAGACTTGGTGGACGCCTGTCACCGCTGTTTTGCCTCCCTGTTCACCAACCGGGCCATATCCTACCGCGAAGACAAGGGCTTCGACCATTTTTCCATAGCCCTGTCCATTGCCGTGCAAAAAATGGTCAGAAGCGATCTGGCCTCAAGCGGGGTTATGTTCAGCATAGACACTGAATCCGGCTTTCGGGACGCGGTGTTCATCACCGGTGCCTACGGACTGGGGGAAAATGTGGTCCAGGGCGCGGTTAATCCGGATGAATGGTACGTGTTCAAACCCACGCTCAAGCAGGGCTTCAAGCCCATCATCATGAAAAAGACCGGCGGCAAAGCCATAAAGATGATCTACACCACGGATGCCAAACAGCCCACCAAGAACGTGGCTGTACCGGACGAGGACCGCCGCCGTCTGGTGCTCAGGGACGACGAGGTGGTGGAGCTGGGCCGCATGGCCTGCGCCATTGAGGACCACTATTCGGCAAAGGCCGGATACCTTAAACCCATGGACATCGAATGGGCCAAGGACGGCGAGACCGGCAAGCTGTTCATCGTCCAGGCCAGGCCCGAGACGGTGCATACCTTGAAGGACATGGCCGTTCTCAGGGAATTTCACCTCAAGGAGAAGGGCGAGGTGGTGTGCACCGGCCAGTCCGTGGGCGAACTCATAGGCCAGGGCAAGGTCAATGTGATCAAGTCCGCCCAGATGATTTCCAAATTCCAGAAGGGACAGGTGCTGGTCACGGACATGACAGACCCGGACTGGGAACCGGTGATGAAGATCGCCGGGGCCATCGTCACCAACAGGGGCGGGCGCACCTGCCACGCGGCCATTGTCAGCCGTGAGCTGGGCATCCCGTGTATCGTGGGCGCCGGCAACGCCACCACCAGGTTGCAAACCGGCCAGGAAGTGACCGTGGACTGCTCCCAGGGGAGCACGGGTTACGTGTTTGAAGGACTTCTGCCCTACGAGATCAAGGAGACGAACCTGGAAAACCTGCCCAAGACCAGAACCAAGATCATGCTGAACCTGGCCAGCCCGGAGCAGGCCTTTGAAAAGAGCTTTATCCCCAACCATGGGGTGGGCCTGGCCCGTGAGGAATTCATCATCAATTCTTATATCAAGATTCATCCCCTGGCCCTGTTGAGGTACGAGGAACTGGGCGACGAGATTTTGAAACGGGCCATAGCGGACATGACCATCGGCTACAGCGACAAGAGCGACTATTTCGTGGACAAGCTGGCCGAGGGCGTGGGCATGCTGGCCGCAGCCTTTTATCCCAAACCGGTCATTGTCCGGCTCTCGGATTTCAAGACCAACGAGTACGCCAACCTCATCGGCGGCGCCCAGTTCGAGCCGGACGAAGAAAATCCCATGATCGGCTGGCGCGGGGCCTCGCGCTACTACGCCAGGGAATACAAGGCGGCCTTCGGCCTGGAATGCAAGGCCATGCTCAAAATCAGGAACGACATGGGGCTTCATAACGTCCAGGTCATGATTCCCTTCTGCCGTACTCTGGACGAGGCCAGGCAGGTGATAGAGACCATGGCCGAATTCGGCCTGCGCCAGGGGGAAAACGGGTTCAAAGTGATCTGCATGTGCGAGATACCGTCCAACGTCATCCTGGCCGAAGAATATCTGGAGGTTTTCGATGGCTTTTCCATAGGCACCAATGACCTGACACAATTGGTGCTCGGCGTGGACCGGGATTCGGCCCTTGTCTCCCATGTATATGACGAGCGCAATCCAGCGGTGAAAAAGATGGTCCGCCAGGTGATTGAGACCGCCGTAAAAAAAGGCAAGTACATGGGCATCTGCGGCCAGGCCCCCAGCGATTACCTGGAGTTCGCACAATTTGTGGTGGAATGCGGCATCGAGACCATGTCCCTTAATCCGGACACGGTGATCAAGACCACCCTGGCCGTGGCCGAACTGGAAAAAAAATTGGGCATATAGGACGAATCCCTCCCGGCCTCCCGGCGTACGCGCCTTGGCTCGCATTGGCGAACATAAAGGATCCGATTTCCGGCAACCTAGCTGGAATCGGATTCTTTATGTCCGCGGCGGGTTAAGTGCAGCCGGCATATTGGGGATGTTGTTTTTTACATGTGATTGCCCGGAACACAGGAATAATACGCGCTTGATAGGGATAAGATATCATGATATATTCACCCGATTTTCAACCAGTTGGACAAAATTAGGACGTGGCAAAAAAGAAAGATAAAACCATATTCCGCTGTAAAACCTGCGGAACCCAGACGCCTAAATGGATGGGCCAGTGCCCGGATTGTGGTGACTGGGACAGCCTTATCGAAGAGACCCTGGTGGTTCGGACCCCGGGTGTGGCTGGTGCGGGCAGACCTGCCATTGCAGCCAGGCCCGTACCCATTGAATCCGTAGAGATCTCCTCTTCCCTGCGTATGGGCACCGGTATCAATGAATTTGACCGGGTCCTGGGCGGCGGTATTGTGGGCGGCTCCCTGGTGCTTATTGGCGGAGATCCCGGGATCGGCAAATCCACGCTCATGCTCCAGGTGGTGTCCACCCTGGCAAAATCCGGAAAAAAATGTCTGTATGTATCGGGCGAGGAATCCATAGGCCAGCTTTCCATGCGGGGCAAACGCCTGGGATCTTTGGGCAGTTCTTTGTTTGTGGTGTCTGAAACTGATCTTGAGGCGATTCTTGCCATGGCGGAAAAAGATCAATATGACGCCATGGTTGTGGATTCCATTCAAACCGTATTTCACCCCCAGGTCACCTCTACGCCGGGCAGCATATCCCAGATCAGAGAAGCATCCATTCAGTTCATGCGCTTGTCCAAAACCGTGGGGCTTCCCATTTTTCTTGTGGGACACGTCACCAAGGGCGGTGCCATTGCAGGCCCCAGGATCATGGAGCACATGGTGGACACGGTGCTTTATTTTGAAGGGGATAAAAACCATATTTTTCGTATTCTTCGGGCCGTGAAAAATCGTTTCGGGTCCACCAATGAGATCGGGGTGTTTGAAATGCGGGACCAGGGATTGACCCAGGTGCCTAACCCGTCGGCTGTATTTTTGTCTGAACGGGCTATCGTGGCCCCGGGCTCCGTGGTCACGGCCAGCATGGAAGGGTCCCGTCCCATTCTGGTGGAGATACAAGGCCTTGTCTCCACCTCCGGACTTGGTACGCCCCGGCGCACGGTTTTAGGACTGGACAGCAACCGGGTGGCCCTGATTGTGGCGGTGATGGAAAAACGCCTGGGCATGAATCTGGCCGGTCTGGACATTTTTATGAATGTCACGGGCGGGGTCCGCATCACCGAACCCTCGGCTGATCTTGCCATTGCTGCCGGGCTTGCCTCAAGTTTTCTGGACCGCCCAGTGCACAAGGAGACCACCCTGATCGGCGAGATCGGACTTACCGGCGAGATAAGGGCCGTAAGCCATGCCCAGGCCAGGATTAAAGAAGCCGCCAAAATGGGATTTACACGGTGTCTTGTTCCCACGGCCACCATGAAGCAATTGTCAAAAACAAAAGGCATGGCCATTGAAAGCGTCAGTTTTTTAAGGGATGCTGTGGAGGTTTTGTTTGAAGGGTAAAAAAAAAACAATAAAAGGAGCAAAGCCTGCGGGCAAGGGCGGCAAAACCGGCCAGTGGGCGGACCATCTCACACAAAAGGCCAAATCCATGGGCTATCCTGCCCGGTCCGTGTTTAAGCTTGAAGATATTCAAAACAGATTTCAGATTATCAAAAAAGGGGACATGGTTCTTGATCTTGGGTGCTCACCGGGCTCCTGGACCCTTTACGCAGCAAAACTTGTGGGTGATCAGGGCCGCGTGCTTGGCATTGATTTAAAAGCGGTTGAAACAAGACTGCCGCCCAATGCGTTAACCATCCAGGATGACATTCTTAACCCCGAACACCCGGCGTTTATTGAATCCCATGCCGGTGCGTTTAACGCCGTGATCAGTGACATGGCCCCGGCCACCACGGGCAGGAAAGATGTGGATGCCATCCGCTCCGTTGAGCTGTGCCGCATGGCCCTTGACACGGCCTTGAAAAATTTGGCTTTTCAGGGTAGTTTTGTGTGCAAAATCTTCCAGGGAGACGACTTCAAAACATTTGAGCAGAACGTGAAGGCCGCGTTTAAGGAGTGCCGGGTATTTAAGCCCGAAAGCTGCAGAAAACAAAGTAAAGAAATTTATATCATAGGAAAAGATAAAAAATAATAAGGAGGCAACATCCATGTCAGGACATAGCAAATGGTCGACCATCAAACATAAGAAAGGGGCGGCCGATAAAAAGCGGGCAAAGGTATTTACCAAGCTGATTAAGGAGATTACAGTGGCCGCCCGCATGGGCGGGGGTGATCCTGGGGCCAATCCCCGCCTGCGCCGTGCCATTGACTCGGCCAAAGCCCAGAACATGCCCAAGGACAATGTGGACCGGGCCATTAAAAAAGGCACCGGTGACATGGACGGGGTCAATTACGAGGAACTCATGTATGAAGGGTACGGGCCCGGCGGTGTGGCGGTGATGGTGGAATGCCTCACGGACAACAAGAACCGGACCATTGCCGATGTCAGGTATATTTTTAACAAGGCAGGCGGCAATGTGGGTACGGACGGTTGCGTGGCCTGGATGTTTGATAAAAAGGGTGTGATTACCATTTCCAAGGAAAATGCAGACGAAGACACCCTCATGGAAGTGGCCCTTGACGCCGGGGCAGAAGATATTAAAGACGAAGGCGACAGCTTTGATGTGCTCACTGCACCCGAAGATTTTGATGCGGTCAAGGATGCCATCGATGGCGCACAGATCCCTTATGAGGTGGCTGAAATCTCCATGGTTCCCCAGAACATCACAGCCGTATCAGGCAAAGAAGCCGAGCAAATGGTCAAATTCATGGAGGCCCTGGACGACAACGATGATGTCCAAAATTTTTATACCAACGCAGATATCCCGGACGAGGCTTTTGACGCCATGTAATTTCTTCTAAAGCTTTAAATAATGCCCAACCGAAAACCCGTGTTTGGATGAAAACGAGCCTATATGCAAGGCACAAAAAAATTAAAAAATGGGTGAGTTTTCGTTCAAACACAGCCGTCATGTGTATCATGGCGACTTTTATATTTTGACCGCAGACAGCAACAGCACACGATAAGCAAATTGCGTATCAAGACGCTGGGTTGTAAAATTACCGAATCCGGCACAGGTCAAAACGGCTTTCAGATCCTGCTCCATATTCAGCACAGACTTACGGTCTGTAGCCACCTATGGGTTTAAGTCGCCTTTTCAGGCCTTGATCATCCTTTGGGCAATCGTGATTATTGAATCATGAATACTTATCGAAACACCTGTAACGATATGGGTTTCTGAATTGGGGCAATGCCAAAAATTCTCAAGTGGCTGAAACGATGGTCAAGGCCCCGTTTCAAATATCATGGCTTTAGGAACAAGGCGAAGCGCCTGCGGTGCCCATTTTAGCCCCGCATTGTCGGTGTCCTTAGTTTCATTATTCGTTGTGGGCTTGCAGCCCATGTGAGTTATACCAAAGAGGTACGTTATATATACTGCCAGATTTTCCAGTTTCGTAGTATCGTCTGAGTCAAGGGTGACACTTCTGGCAGACGAATAAGGTATTGACAGAAACTCAAAATTTGATTAATTTTAGTAAACTATGAGCCCAGGTAGCTCAGTCGGTAGAGCAGGGGACTGAAAATCCCCGTGTCAGCAGTTCAATTCTGTTCCTGGGCACCA